>NZ_JBIXLN010000027.1:0-72029 GCF_045798555.1 Paeniglutamicibacter sp. MACA_103
CCCCCCCCCCGGCCCGGCCCCCCCCCCCCCCCCCCCCCCCCCCCCCGGTCGCCGGGGCGGGGGGGCCCCCCCCCCGCCCGCCCCGCTGATGCGGACGTGCCTAGCCGAAGTACTTCGGCAGCGTGGCCTCGTGGGCCTCGCGCAGCTCGGCCAGGTCCAGGTCGAACTGGCCCTGGACTTCCAGCGAGGTGCTCGCGGCGTCAACGACACCGAGGCGGACCACCGGGAAGTTGCGCGCGGTGGCCATGTCGTTGAAGCGGACCTCTTCGGAGCGCGGAACCGCGACGATGGCGCGGGCCTGCGATTCGGAGAACAGCGCGGTGAAGGCGTCGACGCCGTCGCGCTCGCACAGGTCATCCAGCGCCACGCGGGCACCGACGCCGTAGCGCAGCGCCATCTCGCCCAGGGCCGCGCCGAGGCCGCCCTCGGAGAGGTCGTGGGCCGAGTCGATCATGCCGTCGCGGCTGGCGTTGATCAGGATCGCGCCCAGGGTCTTCTCCGCTGCCAGGTCGACCTTCGGCGGCAGGCCGCCGAGGTGCCCGCGGATGTTCGCGAACTCCGAGCCGTCCAGCTCGTCGAGCGTGGTTCCCAGCAGGTAGATGGCCTGGCCGTCGGCGTCCGCGCGCCAGCCCGAGGGGGTGCGGCGCTCGACGTCGTCGAACTTGCCCAGCATCGCCACGACCGGGGTCGGGTGGATCGGGGTCGAGCCGGTCTGGTTGTACAGCGAGACGTTGCCGCCGGTGACCGGGACGCCGAGCTCGAGGCAGGCGTCCGAGAGGCCGCGAATGGCCTCGGCCAGCTGCCACATGACATCCGGGTCCTCGGGGGAACCGAAGTTCAGGCAGTCGGAGACGGCCATCGGCACGGCGCCGGAGGTGGCGACGTTGCGGTAGGACTCGGCCAGGGCCAGCTGCGCGCCGTGGTACGGGTCCAGGAAGGTGTAGCGGCCGTTGGCGTCGGTGGCCAGGGCCACGCCCAGCCCGGTCTTCTCGTCCACGCGGATCACGCCGGCATCGTCCGGGGAGGCCAGCGCGGTGTTGCCGCCGACGTAGCGGTCGTACTGGTTGGTGATCCAGGACTTGTCGCACATGTTCGGGCTGGACATCAGCTCGACCAGTGCGGCCTTCAGCTCATCCCCGGTGGCCGGCAGGTTGGCGCCGGCCTCCGAGGACTTGAAGGTGTCGGCCTGCAGCGCATCCTGCCATTCGGGGCGGGCGTACGGGCGGTCGTAGAGCGGGCCGTCGTGGGCCACGGTGCGCGGGTCGACGTCGACGATGACTTCGCCGTCCCACTTGATGACCAGGCGGCCGGTGTCGGTGACCTCGCCGAGCCAGGAGTACTCCACGGCCCACTTGTCCATGGTCGCCTCGAAGGCCTCGATGTTCTCCGGGGAGACCACGGCCATCATGCGTTCCTGCGACTCGGACATCAGGATCTCGCCCGGGGTCAGCGAGGGGTCGCGCAGCAGGACGGAGGTCAGTTCGACCTCCATGCCGCCGTCGCCGTTGGAGGCGAGCTCCGAGGTGGCGCAGGAGATGCCCGCGGCGCCGAGGTCCTGGATGCCCTCGACGAGGGAGCCCTTGAACAGCTCGAGGCAGCATTCGATGAGCACCTTCTCGGCGAACGGGTCACCCACCTGCACCGCGGGGCGCTTGGAGGGCTTGGTGTCGTCGAAGGACTCCGAGGAGAGGATCGAGGCGCCGCCGATGCCGTCGCCACCGGTGCGTGCACCGAAGAGCACGACCTTGTTGCCCTTGCCCGAGGCGTTGGCCAGGCGGATGTCCTCGTGGCGCATGACGCCCACTGCCAGCGCGTTGACCAGCGGGTTGCCCTGGTAGACGGAGTCGAAGACCATTTCGCCGCCGATGTTCGGCAGGCCCAGCGAGTTGCCGTAGCCGCCGATGCCGGCGACGGCACCGTGGATCACGCGTGCGGTGTCCGGGTGGTCGATCGCGCCGAAGCGCAACGGGTCCATCACGGCGACCGGGCGGGCGCCCATGGAGATGATGTCGCGCACGATGCCGCCGATGCCGGTGGCCGCACCCTGGTACGGCTCGATCATCGTGGGGGAGTTGTGCGACTCGATCTTGAAGGTCACGGCCCAGCCGTCGCCCAGGTTGGTCACGCCGGCGTTTTCGCCGATGCCCACGAGCATGTCCTTCTTCATTTCCTCGCTGACCTTGTCGCCGAACTGGCGCAGGTGGTTCTTGGAGGACTTGTAGGAGCAGTGCTCGGACCACATGACCGAGTACATGGCCAGTTCCGCGGCGGTGGGGCGGCGGCCCAGGACCTTGACGACCTCTTCGAACTCGTTCTGCTTCAGGCCAAGCTCGGCCCAGGGCAGTTCGGTTTCCGGGGTTGCCGCGGCGTTGGCCACGGTGTCCATGTTGAACTTCTTCTGCTCTGTTGTCTGCTCTGCGGCGCTCACTTCTGGCCTCCAACAAGGTGGGTCAGGACGGAGGTGAAGAAACCCAACCCGTCGGTTCCGGTGTGGTCGGGGCCGAATCCGGCCTCCACCGCGTGCTCCGGGTGGGGCATGAGGCCCACCACGTTGCCCGCGGCATTGGTGATGCCCGCGATGTTGCGGCGCGAACCGTTGGGGTTCCAGCCCACGTAGCTGAAGGCCACGCGGCCCTCGGCCTCGAGGGCGTCGAGGGTCTTTTCGTCGGCCACGTACTGGCCGTCCTGGTTCTTCAGCACGATGGTGATTTCCTCACCCTGTGCGTACTGGTTGGACCAGGCGGTGGTGTTGTTTTCCACGCGCAGGACCTGGTCGCGGCACAGGAACTTCAGGTGATCGTTCTTGATCATCGAGCCCGGCAGCAGGTGCGATTCGGTCAGGATCTGGAAGCCGTTGCAAATGCCCAGGACCGGCAGCTTGGCGTCCGAGTTCGCGGCGTCGATGATCTTGGACATCATCGGTGCGAAGCGGGAGATTGCCCCGGCGCGCAGGTAGTCGCCGTAGGAGAATCCGCCGGGAATGACCACCGCGTCGACGTCCTGCAGGTCGGCGTCGGCATGCCACAGGGACACCGCCTCGGCGCCGGCCAGGCGCACGGCGCGGGCAGCGTCGCGGTCGTCAAGGGTGCCCGGGAAGGTGACGACGCCGATGCGGGCGCCGGACAGCGCGGCGGCGGGCGTCGAATAGTCGCCGATCAGGGGAAGTTCGGTTGCGCTCATTAGTCTGCGACAACCTCGACGTTGACAACGTCCTCGATGACCGGGTTCGAGAGCAGCCGCTCGGCGGCCTCGCGGGCCTGGGCCAGGATCTCCTCGGTGACTTCGCCGTCAACGGTCAGTTCGAAGCGCTTGCCCTGGCGGACCTGGCTGAACGCGGTGAAGCCAAGACGGGGAAGTGCGCCGACGATGGCCTTGCCCTGCGGGTCAAGGATTTCGGGCTTGGGCATAACATCAACAACGATCCGGGGCATCCGGGTTCTCCTGTGCGCGAGGGGTGGTTAATCGCCCGCGGACGTGCCGTCTCACGCCAAAGGTGGGGGCGCTCCGCGAGCTTGCCTGCCCAGTCTACCGGCACGGGGTGCCTGAGCCGGTTTTGTGTCGGGTTGCCGGCCTCCCCCGATGGCGCGCAGCCTGCCGTTAATCCGCCGATCCGGGTGCCCTTAAGCTGGTTCAATGGAAAAAGATACGCGTTGCCCCTGCAATTCCGGGGAAACCTACGAATTCTGCTGTGGCCGATATCACCGGGGGTTCAACGATTCGAACGCCCCCGCATGGCCCGGAACCGCATTGGCGCTGATGCGTTCGCGCTACAGCGCCTTCACCCTGGGTCTTGAAGAATTCCTGCTGGCGACCTGGCACCCGGACACCCGTCCGGAGGATCTGGTGCTGGACGAGGCGATCGTGTGGGGAGCCCTGGACATCATCCGCACCGAAGCCGGGGGCCCCTTCGACACCCGCGGCGTTGTCGAATTCGAGGCGCACTACCGCCTGCTGAACCAGTCCGGTTCCCAGCACGAGGTCAGCGACTTCGTGCGCGAGGGCGGCCGCTGGTACTACGTGGATGCTGTGGAATAGGACTCATCGGAGAATATTTCGTGGAGCAGCCCGGTTGGGGCAGGTAAGGCACTTGCTGCCCCACCCCGGGTATCCCCCACAGAAAGAGGTCGCCACGATGAGTGAACAGAAAATGAAGGCCATGGCCTACGCGAGCTACGGCGGCGTTGACAAGCTGGAGCAGCTCGCGCTTCCCCGGCCGAAGGTCGGGCCGGGCAGCGTGTTGATCCGCGTCAAGGCCGCGGGTGTGAACCCGGTGGACTGGAAGGTCATGGGCGGCTATCTCGACCAGATCATGGACGTCACCTTCCCCGTCATTCCGGGGTGGGACGTTGCCGGCGTGGTTGAGGCGGTTGGCTTCGACACCCCCGAATTCAAGGTCGGCGACGAGGTCTATGCCTACGGCCGCCGCGACAGCGTGCACTTCGGCTCCTTCGCCGAATACATGGTGCTGCCCGCGGCGACCGTTGCCCGCAAGCCCGCATCCCTGTCCTGGGAAGAGGCGGCGGCGCTTCCACTGGCCGGCGGCACCGCGCAGCGCACCCTGGACGCGTTGCAGCTCAAGGCCGGCCAGACCCTGCTGATCCACAACGGGTCCGGTGGCGTGGGCCAAGCGGCCATCCAGCTCGCGGTTGCCCGGGGCCTACGGGTCCTGGCCACGGGCTCCCAAAAGAACCACAAGACCCTGGCCGCGCTCGGCGCGGAACCCGTGACCTACGGTGCGGGACTGGTTGGGCGGGTTGTTGACCTGTCGCCGGAGGGAGTCGACGGCGTCGCCGACTTCCATGGCGATGCCCTCGATTCCACCCTGGCAGTGCTCAAGGAAGCCGGTGCCCACGCCTCCATCGCCGATGGCTCGGTCACGGGCCACGGCGGACACTTCATTTGGGTGCGCCCCGACGGCAAGGAGCTTGGCCGCCTCGGCGCGCTGGTGGATGACGGCACCCTCAAGGTCAACGTCGTCTCCACGTACCCCATGCAGGAGGCCGCCGCCGCATTCGGTGAAAGCATGGCAGGGCACGCGGGCGGCAAGATCGTGTTGACGGAGTTCACCAGCTAGTTTCCGACCCCTGGCTTGTCCGATTCGTCCGCGCCGGATTCGTGGCAAGCGCCCAAGGCTCGGGCCGGGCTTTTCCTGGCCGTTTGAACGGGGTTCCGTGAATGTTGGCGGTACACCGTTCAACACCGGGCGGACGAGTCCGATCCCTCATGTGGACGGCCCCGGGGACTGCTACGTCCCCGGGAATGCCGAGGGGACGAGGTGCTCAATGGCGATGCGGGCTGCCTCTGCAATGAGGGTGTCATCGTGCGCGGCGCCTGCGGCTGCCCGGGTCGATAGAACCGCCATGCAGATCGGGTTGCCCTCCGGCGGGTAGACGATGCCGATATCGTTGCGGGTGCCATAGGCCCCCGCGCCGGACTTGTCGCCAACCGTCCACCCTTCGGGAAGGCCCGCGCGGATCAACGTGTTGCCGGTTGCGTTCCCGGCCAGCCAATCATTCAGGATCCTCTGTTTGCCGGCCGGGAGGGCGTCCCCGAGGGCGTACCGCCCCAGGTTGCCGGCCAGGGCCCGCGCCGTGCTGGTGTCACGCGGATCTCCCGGAACGGCGCTGTTGAGCGCCGTCTCAACACGGTCCATCCGGGTGACGGTATCGCCAAGGTCCCGCAGCTTCCGGTTCAACCCCTCCGGCCCGCCCAGGGCATCGAAAAGCAGGTTCCCCGCGGTGTTGTCCGAGTGGCGGACGGCTGCGTCACACAGCGCCCGCATCGTCATTCCCTCCTTGACGTGGTTCTCCGTGACGGGAGAGTACTCCACAAGGTCCCCGCGCGTGTAGTGGATGACCTCCTCCAGCTCGGTGATGCTGCGTTGGCCGAGCACGGCGGCGGCTGCCAGCGCCTTGAAGGTGGAGCAATAAGCGAACCGCTCGTCGGCCCGAAACGCGACCGCCGCGGCGGTGCGCGAATTCACGGCGTAGATCCCCAGCCGTGCACCATACCTGCTTTCCAGCTCCCTGAACCTGGAATCACGGTCCAACGAACCCGGCGGTGCCTGCGATGTCCGTGTCGACGCCCTCGCAGGCGCGCCCCCGGCGAAGGGGAGGACCGCCGTGGACAACAGCAAGGCACGCCGCGGGAACGTGCCGGAAGAATTGGAAGTCATGCTTCAGGCTTCCACGTGCGGGTCGGTGCCGACAACCCCACTTCGGCCATGAATATTCAAGTCATCGCGATCGGGCCCCCGCGCCCGCCGGCACCGCCGGGGCAAGGCGCGAGCGGGAAGACTCCCGACCACGTCCCGGCTAGTGGTCCAGGGTGACGGTGCGCAGGTCCAGGCGGCGCAGCACCCGGTCCACCAGCTCCGGGTCGTTGCCCGGTTCGTTGCGGGCCCTGAGCATCTCGCTGCGGGCCGCATCCAGCGCCTCGCGCTGCACGTCGTCCATCACGGTGAGGATCTGCTTCAGGCGCAGCATCTTCTCCGGGTCCGCTTCGAAGTCGGCCTCGAGGATGGTGTGCAGCGAGGAGATGCGCCGGGCCAGCGCGTCGCGGCGCTTTTGCGGCAGCTTGGCCGCGGCCGGGGACCGCTTCATGGTCTCCAGCGCGACCTTCTCCGCGCGGCGCGCGAGCGAACGCTGCCGGTGCTCCTCCGCGGCGTGGTCGTTGGGCAGCTTCAGCGCCCGCATCAGTCCCGGCAGGGTCAGCCCCGGGAGCACCAGGGTCACGATGAGCACGGCGCAGGCGGTGGCCACCACGAAGTTGCGGCCCTCAAGCGGCTGCCCGTTGGCCATGGTGGTCGGCAGCGCCAGGGCCAGGGCGAGCGTCGCCAGCCCGCGCATGCCGCACCAGGACAGCACCAGCACCTCCTTGAGCGAGCCAGGGGTCTTGGACTTGCGCTCGGTTCCGCCGATCTTGTACATCGCCATCATCCAGAAGAAGCGCACCAGCACGACCGTGGCGCAGATGGCGGCAATGCCCGGGACGAAGGTCAACAGGTTCTTGCCCTCGTCCTGGATGATGTAGCGCATCTCGATGCCCACCAGTCCGAAGGCCACCCCGGTGGTCAGCAGCTCCACCACGTCCCAGAAGGCGGTGCGGGTCAGGCGCTCCTCGGAATCCTGCGGGCGGGCCCGGCGGCCCAGCTCCAGCGCGGTGACCACCACGGCGACCACGCCGGAGAAATGGACCTGCTCGGCCAGCAGGTACACGGCGTAGGGCGCCACCAGCGTCGCCGCCGAGCGCGCCACCAGGTTCGGGACGAAGCGGTTGAGCGTGCCGATGCCCCAGGCCATTCCCAGGCCCAGCACGATCGCGCCGGCCGCGCCGATGAGGAAATTGGGCACGACGTCCCAGCCGACCTCGCCCCCGCTCATGGCCGCGGCGACCGCGGCCTGGAAGATCACGATGGCCATGGCGTCGTTGAACAGGCCCTCGGTCTGCAGCACGGTGACCAGCCGGCGGCGCATCTTGACCTTGCTGGCAATGGCTTCCACCGCGACGGGATCCGGCGGGGCCACGATGGCGCCCAGCGCGATGGCCAGCGGCAGGGCCATGGACGAGACCATGAGCCAGGCGACACCCGCCACGGCGGCGGTGGTCGCGACCACCAGCAGCACCGCCAGCAGCACCAGCGAGCGCCAGCGCAGCCGGAAGATCGACCAGGAACTGCGCTGGGCCGCGGCGTAGAGCAGCGGCGGCAGGAAGAGCGGAAGGATGAGCTCCGGGTCGATGTGGACCTCGGGGATGAAGGGCAGGAACGCCGCCCCGGCGGAGAAAAGCAGCATCAGGATCGGGTAGGGCAGGCGCATGCGTTCGCCCACCCCGACCACCAGCACCGTCCCGAACAGCAGGCCGACCAGCAGCAGCAGGAATTCCATCGGTGTCACCTCACTCTTGATCCGTGGTCCCAGCTTTTCACACGTCGGTTTCGGCGGTGTTAAGCGACTGGTGTGTGACTGCACGCAGCAGGGGGCGGGGGCCGGTTTGAACCGGTCCCCGCCCCCTGGTGCGGTGTGTTCCCTGGTGTGTGTGCGGTGGTTCCTAGCCGATGCCGATGGCGCCGACGAGCACGCCGACGGCGAGCATCACCAGGGAAACGACCAGCGCGCGCCAGAGCACCTTCTTGTGGTGGTCGCCCAAGTCGACCTTGGACATCGAGACCAGCAGCAGGATCGCGGGAACCAGCGGGGACTGCATGTGCACCGGCTGGCCGGTGATCGAGGCGCGGGCCATGTCCACCGCGGGGATGCCGTAGTGGGCGCCGGCCTCGGTGAGCACCGGCAGGATGCCGAAGTAGAAGGCGTCGTTGCTCATGAAGAACGTGGCGGGGATCGAGATCAGGCCGGTGAGGATCGCCAGGTACGGGCCCATCGAGGTCGGGATGACGTCGACCAGCCAGGCGCTCATCGCGTCGACCATGCCGGTGCCGGAGAGCACGCCGGTGAGCACCGCGGCGGCCAGCACCATGGAGACCACGGCGATGACCGAGGAGGCGTGGGAGGCGATCATCTTCGCCTGGTCGGAGATGCGCGGGAAGTTCACCAGCAGTGCCACGGCGGTGCCGATCATGAACAGGTAGGACAGCGGCAGCACGTCGAGGATCAGCAGCACGAAGATGGCCACGGTCATCGCCAGGTTGAAGATGAACAGCTTCGGGCGCAGGGTCTCGCGGGTCGGGTCCAGGACCGTGCCGTTCATGGTGGGGGTCTCGGTGCCGTCGCCGCGCACGGCGACCTTTTCCAGCAGCGCGACGCCGCGGCCGCCGGCCGGGGTCTTGGAGTTGGAGGAGCCCGTGGAACCGCCGGTTCCCGGAGCCATCACGGAGCCCGGGCCCCAGCGCAGCGGATCCTCGCGCTGCAGTCGGTTGCGCTCGGAGACGCCCATGATCCAGGCGAAGGCGAAGACGACGACGAGTCCCACGGCCAGCGCCGGGATCATCGGGACGAAGACGTCGGAGGCGTCCACGTGCAGGGCGGCTGCGGCGCGGGCGGTCGGTCCGCCCCAGGGGACGATGTTCAGCGTGCCGTTGGTCAAACCCGCCACACAGGTCAGCACGACCGGGCTCATGCCCAGGCGCTGGTAGATCGGCAGCAGCGCTGCGGTGACCACGATGAAGGTGGTGGAGCCGTCGCCGTCCAGCGAGATCAGGCCGGTGAGCAGCGCGGTGCCCATGACGACCTTGGCCGGGTCGTTGCCGACCAGCTTCAGGATGCCGTCGACCAGCTTGTCGAAGAGCCCCACGTCGATCATGATGCCGAAGTACATGATGGCGAACATCAGCAGGGCGGCGGTTCCGGACATGGACTTCACGGCGTCCATGACCATGTCGCCGAGCCCCAGGCCGGCACCGGCGAACAGGCCGAAGACGGTGGGCACGATGATCAGCGCCAGCAACGGGGTCATGCGCTTGGTCATGATGAGCGCCATGAACGTGGCGACCATCAGGAACCCGAGTGCTACCAGCATGGGGGTCTCCTTCTAAAGTGTTGCGAATTACGCGAGTGATGGGAGTCGGTGCGGGTTGGGCGGCCGGAAACCGGCCCTCCTGGCACCACGGATATACACGCTACGTGGTGCGCATCACGCGGGTGTGGTTGTGCCCACAAAGCACCCTTCTTCCCCTAAATCCTTTTTTGCTCATAAAGCCCACGAGGGTCCTAGACTGATTGCATGCCCCAAGAGCCCAAGCCCTCCCGCGGCTTCGCCGCCCGGATCATGAGCCTGCAATTCGCGGTGGTGGGATTGATGATCCTCGCCGCCGCGGCCGGCGCCATGTGGGCGACCGTCGAACGCGTCAACGAGCAGGCCCAGGAACGCGCCCTGGCCATTGCGCGCACGCTGGCCGCCGACCCCGAGATCCGGGAGCAGGTGAAGGGCTATGCCGATGCCGGCTCGCTGGAGCCCGCGGCGTTGCGCGCCGGGTACGTGCAGGGCGCGGCGGAGGCCGTGCGCACGCGCACCGGCGCCTTCTTCGTCGTGGTCACCGAGGACCGCGGGATCCGGCTGGCACACCCGACCCCCGCACTGCTGGGCCAGCGGGTCTCCACCGATCCCGTTGCCTTGTCCGGCCAGGAATCGGTCTCCCGCGAGCACGGGACCCTGGGCGAGTCGGTGCGCGCCAAGGTGCCGGTCTTCGCCCCGCAGGGCGACACCGTCGTCGGCGAGGTCAGCGTCGGGGTCGGGGTCCAGGAACTGGCCGCCCGGCTGCGCACCGCCGGCTTTTGGGTGTTCGGGCTGGGGCTTGGCGCCCTGGGGCTGTCCGCGGCCTCGACCCGCTGGCTGGTGCGCCGGCTCAAGGCCCAGACCCTGGGGCTGGAGCCGGCCGAGATGGCGCAGCTGCTGCGGGACCGCGACGCGGTGCTCTACGGCGTGGCCGACGGGGTCATCGGCATCGGCCCCGACGGGCGGGTGTCCGTGCGCAACCGGGCCGCGCGGATCATGCTGGGGCTGCCGCACCGCCACGAATCCGACGACATCATCGGGCTGCCCTACACCGAGGCCCGCCTGCCCGCGCCGCTGGTTGCCGCCATCGCCTCGTGCGACGGGGCCACGCTGCGCCTGGAAACCGAGCACGCGGCGCTGGTGGCCACGGTGCATCCGGTGCGCCGCGACGGCGCCGACCTGGGACAGGTGGTGCTGCTGCGCGACGTGACCACCATCGAGACCCTGGGCTCGCGGCTGGACGCGGTGGAGACCATGGCCTCGGCCCTGCGCGCCCAGCGCCACGAATTCGCCAACCGGCTGCACACCATCTCCGGGCTGCTGCACCACGGGGACGTGGCCGAGGCCCAGGACTACCTCGGCGAGGTCATCGAGTCCGGGCCGGTGCGCGAACCCGTGCAGAACCTCGCGGCCATCGAGGACACCTACCTGCGTGCCTTCCTCGGGGCCAAGGGCGTCCAGGCGTACGAGCGCGGCGTGGTGCTGCGCGTGGGGGATGCCAGCGCGCTGTACGGAAGCCTCATCGACGCGCAGGACGCCACCGCGGTGCTGGGCAACCTCATCGACAACGCGCTGCGCGCCGCCGTCCAGGGCCCGGCCCCGCGCTGGGTCGAGGTCGACCTGCTCTCCGAGGGCTCCACGCTGCACCTGGCCGTCGCCGATTCCGGTGCCGGGGTCGAGCCCGGGCTCGATGTCTTCGCCGAGGGGGTCAGCACCGGGGCGCTGCCGGACTCCCCGGAGCGCGGCCAGGGCGTGGGGCTGCCGCTGGTGCGCCGGCTGGCCCGCACCCGCGGCGGGGAGGTCTGGATCGCCGACCCCGGCGGCCGCCGCCCCGACGGCCCGGCCCCCGAAACCACCGCGCACCCGGCGGCGGGCGCGGTCTTCGCCGCACGCCTGCCCGGGGTGCTGTCCACCGATGCAGGATCTGCCGAAAGGACCGATGCACGATGAACGAGGACTCCGACTACAAGGTCCTGGTGGTCGACGACGACTTCCGGGTGGCGGCGCTGCACGCCGGCTACGTCGATGAGGTGCCGGGCTTCCGCGCCCTGGCACCGGTGCACGATGCCCGCATGGTGCCCCGCGCCGTGGCCGAGGGCAAGCCGGACCTGCTGCTGCTCGACGTCTACCTGCCGCAGGGCTCCGGGCTCGACCTGTTGGCGACCCTCGACGTGGACGCCTTCGTTCTCTCGGCCGCGACCGAGGTCGATGCGGTGCGCACCGCCATCCGGCGCGGCGCGCTGGGGTACCTGGTCAAGCCCTTCGACCCGAAGGTGCTCGCCTCCCGGCTGCGCGCCTATGCCCGCTACCGCAGGCAGCTGGACACCGCCGCGGGACTGGACCAGCAGGCCATCGACCGGGCCCAGCGCACCCTGCTGGCCGGCGAGGAGGCCGGCACCGTGGTGGCGACGCCCACCGAGCAGGCCGTGCTCGCGGCCGTGGCGGCCGCGGGGGAGCCGGCCACCGTCATGCAGGTGGTCACCGCGGTGGGCATTTCCCGCGCCACCGCCCAGCGCTACCTGGCCAACCTGGTGCAGGCCGGATCGCTGCGCCTGGAGCTGGCCTACGGCAGCCGGGGGCGGCCCGAGCACCGCTACCTGGTCCAGGACTGAGCCCGCCCCCCTATTGCAATTGCCCGGTGGGCTGGTCGACCAGCAGCGGCAGTGCAGCGGTCCAGTCGGAGATCCCGCAGCCGTCGCGCAGGTCGAAGCCGCGTTCCACCGTGCGTGGGCCCAACGTTCCGGTGACCCGGGCGACGGCGGGGCCGCCGTATTGCTGGGTGCACATCCGGGTGGCGCCGGCCGCCGGCGGGGCGAGCAGCTGGGGGCTGGCATCCAGCAGGGCGCAGGCCGCCGCGGCCCGCGGATGTTCGCTCTGTTCCAGGGCCAGGGGGCCGTTGCACAGCAGGTGGTGGTGCGCGCTTTCGTCGGTGCCGTTGGCCCGGATCGAAATCTGCAGGTCCGCGGTTGGCGCCTGGCCGGAGGACGGTGCGCCCGGCGACGCGCCGGGTCCGCCGGCATCGGCGCATCCGGCCAGCAGCACGCCCGCGCCCACCAACAACGCCGTGACGATCAAGTGTTTCTGCGCCCGCATGTTCTCTCCGCCGATCCGGGGACGTTGCCGTGGGCTGCCGGTGGCGGCCCTTCTTAAGTCTGTGCCACCGGCAGTGAATGGGCAACGGCCAAGAGGCGTTGGCGCAGCACCTGTGACCGGTCGGCAAAGTCCTTTTGCAGGCGCACGTACTCGGCCTTGCCCGCGGGCGTCTCGATGGCAATGGGCGGGTGTCCCCAGTCGGCCAGGTCGTAGGGGGATGCCTGCATGTCCATGGTGCGGATGTCCCACGCCAGTTCGAAGCAGTCCATGACCAGGTCGCTGGGCACCGCGGGGGTGAGCTTGTAGGCCCACTTGTACAGGTCCATGTTGGCGTGCAGGCACCCGGGCTGCTCAAGGTCCCGCTGGGTTTCGCGGGTCGGCTGCAATTCGTTGAGCGGCACGGCCTCGGGGGTGTAGAACCTGAATGCGTCGAAGTGCGTACAGCGGATCTTGTGTTCCTCTACCACCGCGTCGGTCCCCGCGGCCCCCAGGCGCAGGGGCAGGTATTCGTGCCGGATCCCGTTGTCTGCGGACTTGTAGGCCATGGCCCATTCGTGCAGCCCGAAGCACGCGAAGTTGGCGGCCCGGGTGGCGGTTCCGGCCAGGATGATATTGGCGAAGCGGATGGCCTCGGCCCGCGCTTGCGCAAATGCCTCGAGGTCCACCGTGTAGCCGCGCTCGCCGGTCTCGGGATGCAGCACCTCGCGATAGAACTTCCAATTCCCGCGTTCCTTCGCGCCGTCCCCGGAAAGCACCACACCGGGACCGGGATGCCAGCGATAAAGCTGTCCCGGTTTCTGCGTGTAATAGGTGAAGAGGAAGTCCTCGATCGGGTGCTTCTGGCGCTTCATCCGGCGCTCGGTGAACGGCTCGCCAAAGCGCTTCGCGCGCGCCTGATGGGCGGCGGCGGACGGCAGCCACTGCTCTTCGGGCAGCCAGGCAAGCGAGGGGGAGGGCATCCATTCATTATCGCCGGGCCGGCCGGGAAAGGCTTAATCCCCGGACCGTTCCCTCCCGTTCGGCGATGTTTGTCAAGGCCCCCGCGCAGCATTGTGGATAACCGAAAAGCGTGCTTGACGTGTGTATTTGTGATGATTTGCGTTGTTTTTCACCCTTCTTTTCGGGGGTTTTCGGGCGTATAATGGAGATATGTTCGATAAATATCCCAGCGGAGGATCCAGAGGCGAACCTCCCGACGAATACTTTCCGGCCCCACCCGCCGCCTGCCTCCCGCCGGTGCCGGGGCGAAGCCACGACGACGACCTGGCGTTCCTGAGATACGTGCGCGACGGGCTGGCCGCCCTGGACACGGGCGGCACCGCCCGGGAGCTTCACGAGAAGATCGCCCTGGCCGAGGAGGTCAAGGGCGCCGCGGCCGGCGCCCAGGTCATGTCCGCAACCATGCTCGAGGCCGACGTCGTGGCCCGGCGCACCGAGGCCGGGGTGCGGGAAAACAACCCGTCCTACGGGGTCGGGGCCCAAATCGCCCTGGCACGCCGCGAATCCCCGGAACAGGGCAGGGCCTTCCTGGGCTTCTCCGGCCGCCTGCTCGCCGACCTGCCATTCACCCTCATCGCCCTGGTGCGCGGCAAGATCGGCGAGGCCCAGGCGCGGACCATCGACCGCGAAACCGCGAACCTCCCCGCGGCGCAGCGCGGCGAGATCGACGCCGCCCTGCTGCGCGATCCCGAAGGGCTCAAGGGCCTGTGCGTGCGCGCCGTCGTGGACCGGGTCCGCCGGCTCGCCTACGCCTACGACGGCTCCGACGCGCTGACGCGCCTGGAGGAGGCCAAGTCCTGCCGGTACCTCGCGGTGTTCCCGGCCCGGGACGCGATGATGCAGGTCGCCGGGATGCTCTCGGTCGAGGACGGCCTGGCGGTCCGCCAGGCCCTCACCCTCGAAGCGGACAGGCTCCAGGCGGCCGGGGACACCCGCACACGGGCCCAGATCATGGCCGACGTCGCCGTGGACCGGATCACCGGCAGGTCCACCGCCGAGGGCACCCAGCTCATGCTGTACCTGGCAATGAGCGACAGGACCCTGCTCCAGGGCAGCAGCGAACCGGCGCATCTGGAAGGCTACGGCACCGTCCCGTCCACCTGGGCCAGGAACCTGGTCGGCGGACGCGAACCGCAGGACCGGGAACGCCGCCGCGCACAGGTGGCCCTGAAACGGCTCTACACCCACCCGGACACCGGGGCCCTGGTGGGCATGGACTCACGCTCCCGCCAATTCCCCAAGGCGCTCAAGGACCTGATCCGCATCCGCGACCAGTACTGCCGCACCCCCTACTGCAACGCACCGATCAAGCACTTCGACCACGTCGTCCAACACAGCCGCGGCGGACCGACCAGCGAAGCCAACGGCGCCGGACGCTGCGCCGCCTGCAACCAGACCAAGGAACAGGACGGCTGGGAAGAACAAGTGCTGGACACCGGCGGACGGCACACCATCCTGATCACCACCCCCACCGGCGCCCAGTACACCTCCACAGCCCCCGCCCTGCCCGGCACCCCCGTCTGAGCGCCGCCGGGATCCGCCACCGCACCACGCCCACCACCAAAAACGGTCCGCAGTACCGAAGGCACGCCCCCTTGGCGTGCCCCGGTGCCACGGACCGCGCGGCGTTAAGGGATATGGACCCTAGCGGCCGGTGCCGCCGTAGACGGTCGCTTCGTCCTCGGCATCCAGGTCGAACGCCGCGTGGATTGCACGCACCGCGGCATCCAGCTTGTTGGCGTCGGTAACGATGGAGATGCGGATTTCCGAGGTGGAAATCATGTCCACGTTCACGCCGGCCTGGTGCAGGGCCTCGAAGAAGGTGAAGGAAACGCCCGGGTTCGAGCGCATGCCAGCACCGATGAGCGAAAGCTTGCCGACGTTCTCGTTGTAGGAGATGTCCTCGAAACCGATTTCCGCCTGGGCGGAGCGCAGCGCCTCTTTCACGTGCTTTCCATCGACCATGGGGAGCGTGAAGGAAATGTCGGTGCGCCCCGAACCCGAGGTTGAGAAGTTCTGGACGATCATGTCGATGTTGGCGTGGGCGCCGGCAATGACACGGAAAATCTGGGCGGCCTTGCCCGGGATGTCGGGGACTCCGACAATGGTGACCTTGGCTTCGGAGCGGTCGTGGGCGACACCGGAAATGATGGGCTGTTCCAAGGGTTCTCCCTCTTGAATCTTGATCTGGTCATCGGGGCTGGGAAGGACCCAGGTTCCCTCATTGGTGCTGAACGAGGATCGCACATGAAGTGGAACCCCGAAACGACGCGCATATTCAACGCAACGCAGGTGCAGGATCTTGGCGCCTGAAGCCGCCATTTCCAGCATTTCCTCACTGGAAATGGTCTCGATCTTGCGGGCCGTCGGAACCACGCGGGGATCGGCGGTGTAGATGCCATCGACGTCGGTGTAGATCTCGCAGACATCGGCACCGAGTGCGGCGGCGAGCGCCACCGCGGTGGTGTCGGATCCGCCGCGACCCATGGTCGTGATGTCGTTGGATTCCTTGCTCATGCCCTGGAATCCGGCGACGATGGCGACGTAGCCGCGGTCGATGGCCCGGCGCACGCGCTGCGGCGAAACCTCGATGATGCGGGCCTTGCCGTGGATGGCATCGGTCAACATGCCGGCCTGTGAGCCGGTGAAGGAAGCGGCCTTGGCTCCGAGCCCGTCGATGGCCATGGCCAGCAGTGCCATGGAGATGCGTTCGCCTGCAGACAGAAGCATGTCCATCTCACGGGCCGGGGCTTCTTCGGTCAGCTGCCCGGCGAGGTCGAGCAGCTCGTCGGTGGTGTCGCCCATGGCGGAAACCACCACGACGACATCGTGGCCGGCGGACTTGGTGTCAATAATCCGACGGGCAACACGTTTGATGCCTTCGGCATCTGAAACGGAAGATCCGCCGAATTTCTGGACAATCAGGCTCATGCGTCAGCACACTCCATGGGACGGGAACAGGTGGGACTTCGAAGGGCGCGGCAGTTGTTGGCGCCGAACCCATATTAGCCATTGTGATGCACCGGGACCCCAATGCGTGACCGTTCTAGGTCATAAAGGGCGCCTCGGCTGGTCTATTTGCTCGGTTCGGTGTCGTCGAGGTCACCTTGGACGGACGGCAGGCCGCAGTTGAGGAATGAAGGGTGCTATTTGGTAACGGATTGGATAAAAGGGTGACTTGCGTGCTTTTGGTCCGTAGCTTTAGAGCACTGGGCGGGGGACTTCGAAACTACCAACGGTGGGGGAACTCATGGAAAGCGTCATAACTGGTCCGGGCAAGATGCCTGGACGACAAAAAGGACTGGAACCGGGAATCGAGGCACGTGGCCTTGCCCGTTCCTTTGGAACCGTGCAGGCCGTGGAAAGCATCGACTTTCACGCAGCCCCGGGGGAGGTCACGGCGCTGATCGGACCCAATGGGTCGGGCAAGACCACGCTGTTGCTGATGCTGGCATCGCTCTTGCGCCCGGATGCCGGAAGCATCCGGATCCAGGGCATCGACCCGGTGGGCGATCCCCGTGCGGTGCGCGCCATCCTTGGCTGGATGCCAGACACCCTGGGCGTCTGGGAAAGCCTGACCAGCCGCGAAATCCTCACCACCGTTGCGGCGCTCTATGGCATCGGCAAGACGCAAGCCAGGGTGCGGGCCGCCGAGCTGCTGGATGTGGTCAACCTCGGACAGCTGGCGGACACCCCGGCCCGGGTGCTCTCGCGCGGGCAGGCCCAGCGGCTTTCGTTGGCCAGGGCCTTGGTCAACGATCCTGCGGTGCTGCTTCTTGACGAGCCGGCCAGCGGACTGGACCCGGGCGCGCGGGTGCAATTGCGCACCCTCCTGCGGCAGCTCGCCGACAGCGGCAAAGCCGTGGTGATCAGTTCCCACGTCCTGGCGGAACTCGATGAAATGGCAGACGCCGCAGTGTTTCTGTCCAAGGGGAAGGCCGTGCGCAGCCAGCGACTCGCCGAGTCCGGGACGCAGGGCCGTGGTTACACCATCGTGAGCTTCGACCTGCAGGCATTGCGCCGCGGGCTCGAATCCAGCGGCCTCGAAGCCTCATACGACCCGAACCTTGAAAACAACGGCGGCAGCGCCAAGGTGAGGCTCTCCGGTGATGAGCAGGCTGCGGCACTGCTGGGCATGCTGGTCGGTGCCGGCATACCCATTGCCGCCTTCGCCCCGTCCTCGGGACTTCTCGAGGAGACCTACCTGAGCCTTGAGGATGAAATGCCATGACTGTTTCCACGCCCCCGCGCGCAGCATCCCCCGCCCCGGCCCTGGGTTATCTGGCCGGCATCGGCACCGTGTTCGGCATGGAAATCCGGCAGCGCGTCCGCAACCGCGGCTGGTACATCATGCTGGGCATCTGGTTCGTCGTGGTCGCCGCCGTCGTGGGCCTTGCCGCCCTGAGCGCGGGCCAGAACGAATTCGGCCCCGGCCAGGTGATGTTCGAGCTGGTCATCGCGTTTGTCCTGTTCTTCGGCATGCTCATCGCCCCGGCGCTGAGTGCCAACTCGATCACCGGGGACCGGGCCAACGGGACCCTGGCGATCCTGCAAAACACGCTGCTTACCCCGGGACAGCTGTTGTGGGGCAAGTGGTTGGCCTCGTGGGCGGCATCGCTGGGGTTCCTGGTGGTGACGCTGCCGCTGATCGGCTGGGCCATGACCTACGGGGACGTCTACCTGCCGGCGGCCCCGGTGTTGCTGGGCATGCTGGCCCTTCAGCTGGCGGTCGTCTGCGCACTCGGGGTCGGGGTCTCGGCGCTTGCCAACCGCACGCTCTTCGCCGTCATGGTCACCTACCTGTTGGTGGCTCTGCTTGGCATCGGGACGTTGGTTGCCTATGGGCTGAGCCTGCAGTTGGTGAAGACCGAAGTCCAGTTGTCCAACCAGGTCTGGCCCGATGAATACATGACCGAGAACTCGTACGTCGAGTGGGACGGCGACAACTACACCTGCGATACCCGGACGTACACGCAGGAAACCTTTGCCACCGAACGGATCACCTGGCTGCTGGCGGCCAACCCGTTTGTCGTGGTGGCAGATGCCGCGCCGCGGGGCCCGGCGACAGAAGGCCCTTCGATGTTCGCGGCTACCGGTCCCATGGGGGCCATCAGCGACGGGGTGCGCTTTTCGCAGGCGGGCCCCGCGTACCAAATGCCCTGCCTGAACGGCGTCAAGACCACCGGTCTGCCGCCGATCCCTGCCCCGTTGTGGCCGCTGGGGCTTGGCATCCAGGTGTTGCTGGCCGGCGGAATCCTGGTCGCAGGTCGAAGCAGGCTGAAAACCCCCGCCGGAAGGCTCGCCTCCGGCACCCGGATCGCCTAGTCGCTGTGGCCCGGGGCACGTGCGTTTCCCGGGCCACAGCCTAAGCTGGAGGAAAAGACCCAGTGCATAGATGAACACGAAGGACGGAGATCCCTTGTCAGTCGATGAAACGCATGGCCCGGAAGTGGACGGCGACGATGCCGTGCCCGGTGGCGTCCAGTCGGTGGATCGGGCCCTGGCGATCCTGGAAATCCTCGGCCGGGACGGAAGTTCCGGCGTCGGCGAGGTCGCCGAAGAGCTGCAGATACACAAGTCGACGGCATCCCGGCTGCTGGGTTCGCTGCTGGCCCGCGGCATGGTGCAGCAGAACACCAACCGCGGAAAATACGAGCTGGGGTTCGGCATCCTGAAGCTGGCCAGCACCATTCCCGGTCGGCTCTCGTTGGTGGGCCTGGCCCGCCCGGTGCTCGAGGCGCTGGCCGAGGACTTCAAGGAGACGGTCAACCTTGCGGTGCTGCGCGAGGAATACGCGGTGAACGTGGACCAGGCCATGGGCCCTTCGACCCTGGCGACCTACGACTGGCTCGGCAGCCTCACGCCCCTGCACGCAACCTCCAGCGGCAAGGTCCTGCTCGCGGCACTGGGCGCCGACGAACGCGGCCGGATACTGAAGGTCGCCAAGATGCCGCAGCGCACGGCCAACACCATCCGCACCCGGACGGCCCTGGAAGAAGACTTGCTGCAGGTCGTGAAGAACGGATACGCCCAGGCCCGCGAGGAGTTCGAGATGGGCATCAATTCCGTTGCGGTGCCGGTGCGAAACCACCTGGGGGTGGTGGTCGGTGCTCTGAGCATCTCGGGCCCGAGCTTCCGCTTCGACCCCGAAAAGGAGCCCGGGCTGCTCGAGGGGCTCAAGCAGGCGGGGCTGCAGGTCAGCGCGTCCCTGGGCTACACCGCCGGCTGACGAGCCGGACCACAGCTCCGACATCGCGTCGCCGGTGCGCGCCGCGCGAAACGCCTAAGCCGAGGCCCGCCGCTGTCTCTCGTACCCGTGGGCACCATCTGAGGGGCTGGAATCCTAGTTCCCTGGCCGCTGTGAAAACCCTATCCAAGCGTTCTGGGCCGCTCAGTGGTGCGTTGGAGGTTCCCAGAGGAGGGCCTTGCCTGGCCCAGGGGATTGCCGCCGCTGGGTGGTTTCTTCATCAAGGACGACGTGGTTGCAACTCCCAAATGACTGGTGGTGCAACGACCGCTCCAACCTGCTTGTAAGCGGATCCGGGGCAACCCGCAATCCTTTACCGCGGGCTAGTTGCTGAGGTAGCCGTTGGGGTCGAGGACGTACTTGGTGGCGGCGCCGGCGTCGAACTCCGCGTAGCCACGCGGGGCGTCCGAGAGCGTGATGGCCTGGGCGTTGACGGCCTTGGCGATGTGGATGCGGTCGTGCAGGATCGCCATCATCAGCTGCCGGTTGTACTTCATGACCGGGCACTGGCCGGTGGCGAAGGACAGGGACTTGGCCCAGCCGGTGCCCAGGGACAGGGACAGGCTGCCCTTCTGGGCGGCCTCGTCCACGGCGCCGGGGTCGCCGGTGACGTAGAGGCCGGGGATGCCCAGGGAGCCGCCGGCCTTGGTGAGGTCCATGAGCGAGTTCAGCACGGTCGCCGGGGCCTCCCGGGCTTCGGAGCCGTGTCCGTGGCCGCGGGCCTCGAAGCCGACGGCGTCGATGCCGCAGTCGACCTCGCGGACGCCGAGGATTTGTTCGATCTGGTCGGCCGGGTCCCCGGCGCCGACGTTGATGGCCTCGCAGCCGAAGGAGCGGGCCTGGGCGAGGCGGTCCTCGTTCATGTCCCCGACGATGACGACCGCGGCCCCGAGCAGCTGGGCGCTGGCGGCGGCGGCGAGCCCGACGGGCCCGGCGCCGGCGACGTAGACGGTGGAGCCGACCGTGACCCCGGCGGTGACCGCGCCGTGGAAGCCGGTGGGCAGGATGTCGGAGAGCATGGTCAGGTCCATGATCTTCTCCAGGGCCTGGTCCCGGTCCGGGAACCTCAGCAGGTTCCAGTCGGCGTAGGGGACCAGAACGTATTCGGCCTGGCCGCCGACCCAGCCGCCCATGTCGACGTAGCCGTAGGCGGAGCCCGGGCGGTCGGGGTTCACGTTGAGGCAGATCCCGGTCTTGGCCTCCTTGCAGTTGCGGCAGCGCCCGCAGGAGATGTTGAACGGGACCGAGACGATGTCGCCGACCTTGATGAACTCCACGTCGGGGCCGGTCTCGATGACCTCCCCGGTGATCTCGTGGCCCAGAACCAGGCCGGCGGGGGCGGTGGTGCGGCCGCGGACCATGTGCTGGTCGGAGCCGCAGATGTTGGTGGCCACGGTGCGCAGGATGACCCCGTGCGGGACCTTGCGGCCGACGTTGACAGGATTGACGCCGGGTCCGGCCTGCAATTCAAAGGTGGGGAACGGGGTGTCGATGATTTCCACGATCCCCGGCGCCTTGTATGCGACTGCTTTGTTACCTGACATTGGATGGCTCCTATGAGTTGGCGATCAGACCTTCACGGTGATGCTGCCCGCATCAGACTGTCTATGAGGATTGTTGTTGTCAGTTTTGGTGAAGCAAGTTGGATTATTTGATGCTTGCAGCTCAAATCGATGAACGGCAACGAGGGCTTTCAAGCCGACTGCGGTGATGGCTGGGAATTCGCTGCCCCGCGTCTCGGTTGCCCGTGACCTGGTTTTGTGGAGCATTGATATCCCATGCGGGCCGGGGCCCTGGAGGGTGATCGTCGTCACTGTGTTTGCCGGAATCGTCTTACTCATGAGGTTAGGGATCCGCGCCCTGCAATAAAAGCGCAAGATTTTGGCGATACTGGTGCAGAATGTGTGCATGATTGATCCACGACTCACCACGCTCAGGGTGTTCGCCAGATGTGGCACCGTCGGGGCAACCGCGGAGCTCACCGGATACTCGCCGTCCGCCGTCTCGGCGCAGCTGCGCGAGCTGCAGCGCGTGTTGGGAATGCAGCTGCTGACCAAGGACGGCAGGGGCGTGCGCCTGACGGCCACCGGCCGGTATCTGGTGACGGGTTCAGACACCTTGGTCACGGAGTGGGAACGGTTGCGGGCCGCGGCGCTGGAAGCGGGGGACCAGGTGCAATCGCATTTCGGGCTCGGTGGATTTTCCACCGCGGCAGCCCAACTCCTCGCGCCGCTGGCCGCGGCCCTGCGCTCCTCGCGCCCCGAGGTGGAGGTCCAGGTGCTCGAGGCGAATCCGGCACGGTGCTTCGACCTGTTGGTTGCCGGGCGTATCGACTTGGCGGTCATCGTGGCCATGCAATCCGATACGCACGTCGAGGAGGATCCGCGTTTTGAGCAGACCACGCTGTTGAACGATCCACTGGATGTGATCCTGCCTTCCGACCACCCGCTGGCGTCGCGGGCCTCGGTGACTCTCGAGGAGCTGGCCACCGAACCGTGGATCACCGAGGCCCCGGGGTCGACCTATCATGCGCTGTTCACCGCGGCGTTCACCGCCGTCGGCGTGACTCCCAGGATCGCCCACGAGGCCGTCGAGTGGGAAACCCAGATCGCCTTCGTCGGGGCGGGGATGGGCGTTGGCCTGCTGCCGCGCCTGGCGACCCTGGGAAGCGCGGAGAACGTGACGCGCCTGCCCATCTCGGGCCGGGGAAAGCCCTCGCGGAGGATCGTCGCCGCCGTGCGTAAAGGCGGCATCGCTTCGCCCCTGGTCAAGGAATCCCTCGGGATCCTGCAGGCCAGGGCGAAGCGAATCCTCACCGAGCGCCTGGAGGATGACCTCTGAGTTCGCACGAGGATCGGCCCGGTTTCTTGGTGCCAATGCGACCCGATGGCCCGGCAGGTCCGAAGTCAGCAAGCGCCTTGAAGGCGTTGGCCGGTCGTTAGGCAGCATCCTGTGCGACCTCCGCCGGGAAGCGAGCAAGGCACTGTATCCGCGTTCTTCGGCATCAGGGGATGGCGGACGGGTAGTGATCGACAAGCCGCCGCTGGCGTCCTCCGACCCTGGTCGCGTCCGGAAGAGAGGGCGAGGCCAATAGGGCCATGCCAGTCTGCTTCCGCGGGGTTGATTCCGGAAGTCTCGGGACACTGATTCCCCCGGCGACGCCCATCGGCAAGACGCCCGTCCGGCCGGCCGCAACACCTCGAGTTTCCATTCAGCGCCCAGGGTTCAATACACCTGTCGCGCATATTGCCGTGGCGAAGGGCGGAGGTTATCGGGGCCCTCCGCCAGGCACACATCGCATTCGGCGAGCCGCTTGTATTAGTTTGCAAACCCCTTGACTTTGAGATGTGAGGTGGGCCACGATTGTTGCTCGAGACGCTTGCTGTTGATTGATACGAAACAGAGACGACCCTTTTCATTGCCGAAACAAACCACGGGAAGGGCCGGGTGAGTAATGCACAAAGTTTGCACGCACCAGGACGCCTCGCTGGCAGGAGGCTGGGTGGAGGGTCGCGAGGTCCAACATCCGCTTCAACCACGCAACAGCCAAAACTTCCGCCCGGCGCCATCATTCCCGGATAGGGCCCCAGCACGTGGCGCGCCGTCCGGGCACACGACACATTCGGCTCCAAAGACGCAATTCGCATTCCCAAGTCAAAGGAATTCCCCATGGCATTGAACACCGACGAAGCCCTTGCCGATGAACTGGAGGGGCCGGACGCGGACCTGGCCCAGGACCCGGAAACGGTGCCACCGCCCGATGACACCGCGATCCTGCAGGAGTTGAAGGACAGCGAATCGGAGCGTAGGGCCATCAGGACGATCCCGCGCCTGCCCGAGGGGCTGGACAAAGTCACCTTCGGTGTGGCGGGGGCCTTCGCGCTGGCCTTCGTCGTCTGGGGGCTTGTCAACACCAAATCGCTCTCGGATGCCTCCAACGTGGCACTGTCATGGGTCACCGAGAACACCGGCTGGTTCTTTGTCTCGTTGGCCTCGTTCTTCGTGGTCTTCGTGCTCTGGCTGGCCCTGGGCCGGTTCGGGAACATCCCGCTGGGTCGCGACGGGGAGAAACCCGAGTTCCGCACCGTCTCCTGGATCTCGATGATGTTCAGCGCCGGCATGGGCATCGGGCTGGTCTTCTACGGAGTTGCCGAGCCGCTCTACCACTACGTCGCCCCGCCGCCGGAAACCGTTGACGGGAGCACACCCGAAGCCATCCAGACGGCCATGGCCACGTCCATCTTCCACTGGAGCATCCATCCCTGGGCAATGTTCGCGGTGGTAGGCATCGCGATGGCCTACTCGACCTTCAGGCTGGGGCGACGCCAGCTGATCTCCTCGGCCTTCACCTCCCTGTTCGGCCCACGGGTCGAGGGACCAGCAGGCAAGATCGTGAACATCCTGGCCATCTTCGCCACGCTCTTCGGCACCGCCGCCTCGCTGGGCCTCGGGGCCATGCAGATCGCCAGCGGCATCGAATTCAACGGCTGGGTCGGCAAGGTCGCCTCCCCGGTGCTGGTCGGGGTCATCACGGTACTGACCGTTTGCTTCGTGCTCTCCGCGGTCTCCGGGATCTCACGGGGCATCCAATGGCTCTCCAACATCAACATGGTGCTGGCCTTGCTGCTGGCGGTGCTCGTGTTCGTGCTGGGACCCACCCTGCTGATCCTGAACCTGATTCCGTCGGCCATCGGCGACTTCGTCCGCGACCTGCCCTCGATGGCCTCGCGCACCGAATCGGCCGGCGACGAGTCGGTGCGGGCCTGGATGTCGAGCTGGACCATCTTCTATTGGGCCTGGTGGGTGTCGTGGGCCCCGTTCGTGGGCATGTTCATTGCCCGGATCAGCCGGGGACGCACCATCCGCCAGTTCGTCACCGGAGTGCTACTGGTTCCGTCCCTGGTGTCAGTCATCTGGTTCTCGATCTTCGGCGGGGCCGCCTTTGACGTCCAGCTCAAGGCGGAGGCCTCCAACGGGGCCACCGGCTCGATGGTGGACATGGTCGACGGGGAACCATCCATCGACTTCCAGGGCGCCCTGTTCGACCTGATCCAGCACCTGGGCGCGTCTCCGGGGATCACCCTGGCCATCGCCGTCCTGGCGATGGTGCTGGTCGGCATCTTCTTCGTCACGGGGGCCGACTCCGCCTCGATCGTGATGGGCTCGCTGAGCACCAACGGGCGGCTGGAACCTTCACGGCGCGTGATCGTGTTCTGGGGCGTGCTCACCGGGGCGGTTGCGGCCATCATGCTGCTGGCCGGCGGCGACAACCCCGATCAGGCGCTGAACGGCCTGAAGAACATCACCATCGTCTCGGCGCTGCCCTTCGCCGCCGTCATGTTCATCCTGTGCATCGCCTTGGTCAAGGACCTGCGCCGCGACCCGCTGGCGCTGCGCAAGAAGCTGGCCGACTCGGTGGTCGAAAGGGCCATCCGCAGCGGCGTCGACGAACACGGCGGGGTGCCCTTCGAGTTGGTGACCAAGCACGACTGCACCGAAGACTGTGCCTCCGGGGACCGCTGCCCGGGCCGCGGGGCCGATGCCCGATGAACCTCCACGATCCGCACGCCACCATCCAGCCGCAGACAACCACCTTTCAGCCATCCACCTTTCAACGAGCCAAGGGAGCAAACATGACCACCATGATCCACGAGCCGGCCGCGACCGCCGATGCCACGCACCCGCGCAGCGTTCGCTTTGTCCTCACCCTCTCCTGCCCCGACAAGCCCGGAATCGTGCGTGCCGTGACCGGGTTCCTGGACGACCGCGGGTTCGACATCGCCGAACACCAGCAATTCGACGACCACGTCGGCGGCCGGCTCTTCCTGCGCACCGCGCTGGCCGGCGGGGATCCGCTGGACACCGCCGAGGACTTGGAAGCGGCATTCGGCAAGCTGGCGGGGGAGTTCGACATGGACTTCGCGTTCCACGACGGGCGGGCCCAGCGGGTGCTGGTCATGGTCTCGAAGTTCGGGCACTGCCTCAACGACCTGATCTATCGCTGGCGGACCGGGACGCTGGGGGCCGAACTCGTCGGCGTCGTCTCCAACCACGAGGACCTGCGTCCCATGGCCGAGGCGGCCGGGCTGACCTTCATCCACGTTCCCGTCACCGCCGACACCAAGCCCGCCGCCGAGGCCCGGCTCCAGGAAGTCATTGCCGACCTCCGGGCGGACGTGGTGGTGCTGGCCCGCTACATGCAGGTGCTTTCCAACGAGTTGACCCGCGCGCTTCACGGGCGGGCCATCAACATCCACCACTCGTTCCTGCCCGGTTTCAAGGGCGCCAAGCCCTACCACCAGGCCTACGCGCGGGGCGTGAAGATGGTCGGGGCCACCGCGCACTACGTCACCGAGTCCCTGGACGAGGGTCCGATCATCGAGCAGGAGGTGTTCCGCGTCGACCACGTCCCGGACGCCGACGCGCTGGCGCGGATCGGGCGCGACGCCGAGGCCCAGGCACTGGCCCGGGCCATCACCTGGCACTGCCAGCACCGCATCCTGCTGAACAACACCCGCACCGTCGTCTTCCGCTAATAACCCCGAAAAGGAGCATTTCCATGAACCAAGCACCCCGCGTCGTCATCATCGGGGCCGGCATCGTCGGCGCGAACCTGGCAGACGAGCTGGCCGTCCGCGGCTGGAAAAACACCACCGTCATCGAGCAGGGACCCCTGCACCTGGCCGGCGGATCCACCTCCCATGCCCCGGGCCTGGTCTTCCAGACCAACGCCTCGAAGTCGATGACCGAGTTCGCCAGCTACACCGTCGACAAGCTGCTCTCCCTGCAAAAGGACGGCACCTCCTGCTTCAACCAGGTCGGCGGGCTTGAGGTCGCGACCACCCCGGAACGGCTCGAGGAGCTCAAGCGCCGCCACGGCTTCGCCACCTCCTGGGGGCTCGAATCGCGGCTCATCGACGCGGACGAGTGCAAGGCGCTTTACCCGCTGCTGGGGGAGGATGCGGTGCTCGGCGGCTTCCTGGTGCCCTCCGACGGGTTGGCATCCGCGGCACGGGCCGTGCAACTGCTCATCGAGAAGTCCACCGCGGCCGGGGTGCGGTTCCTGGGGAACACCACCGTCACCGGGATCGAGCAGGAAGACGGCAAGGTCACCGGGGTGCGGATCGGGGAGGACGAGGTCATCGAGGCGGACATCGTGGTCTCCTGCGCCGGGTTCTGGGGCCCGGCCATCGGGGAGATGATCGGGATGCGCGTGCCGCTGCTGCCGCTGGCCCACCAATACGTCACCACCGACGCGCTGCCCGAGCTCGCCGGGCACAACCCCGGGCCCAACGGGGCCTCGCTGCCGATCCTGCGCCACCAGGACAAGGACCTGTACTACCGCGAGCACGGGGAGAGGATCGGCATCGGCTCCTACGCCCACCGCCCGATGCCGGTGGAGCTTCACACACTGGCGAAGGTGTCGGCAGAGAACATGAGCGATCACCAGATGCCCTCGCGGCTGGACTTCACCGAGGAGGACTTCCTGGACTCCTGGGAGGACTCGCGGGTGCTGCTGCCGGCGCTGCGCTCCCGGTCCATCGAGGACGGCTTCAACGGCATCTTCTCCTTCACCCCCGACGGCGGCCCGCTGGTGGGCGCCGCCCCGCAGCTGGAGGGCTTCTACCTGGCCGAGGCCGTCTGGGTCACGCACTCGGCCGGCATCGCCCGGGCCGTGGCCGAGCTGCTCATCGACGGGCAGTCCACCATCTCCCTGCACGAGGGCGAGGTGACCCGCTTCGAGGCGGTGCAAACCACCAAGGAATACGTCTCGGAGACCTCGCAGCAGAACTTCGTGGAGATCTACGACATCCGCCACCCGCTCGAGCCGCGCACCTCCCCGCGGGACCTGCGCTCCAGCCCGTTCCGCGCCCGCCAGGACGAACTCGGCGCCTTCCACCTGGAATCCGCCGGCTGGGAACGCCCGCACTGGTTCGAGGCCAACCGGCACCTGCTCGACACGCTGCCCGATCAGTGGCGGTCCCCGGAGCGCGACTCCTGGTCCGACCAGTTCCATTCACCGATCTCGGCGGCGGAGGCCCACAGGACCCGCACCGCGGTGGCCATGTACGACATGACCCCGCTCAAGCGCCTGGAGATCACCGGGCCCGGCGCCCTGGGGCTGCTGCAGAAACTGAGCACCGGCAACATCGCCAAGAAGCCCGGAGCGGTCACCTACTGCCTGCTGCTGAACGCCGACGGCGGGATCCGCTCCGACGTGACCATCGCGCGGCTGGGGGAAGACCGCTTCCAGCTGGGCGTGAACGGGAACATCGACCTGGACTACTTCACCGTCGAGGCACGTCGGCAGGCGGCGGCTGACCCGGCGGCATGGGCGCACGTCGCGGACATCACCGGGGCCACCTGCTGCATCGGGCTGTGGGGGCCGCTGGCCCGCGAGGTCGTGGCCAAGGTCAGCGCCGACGACTTCACCAACGACTCGCTGAAGTACTTCCGCAGCAAGGAGGTGGTCATCGGCGGGATCCCGGTCACCGCGATGCGCCTGTCCTACGTGGGCGAGCTCGGCTGGGAACTCTACGCCAGCGCCGAGAACGGGCAGCGGCTCTGGGACGTGCTCTTTGCGGCGGGGGCCGAACACGGGATCATCGCCGCCGGGCGCGGGGCGTTCAACTCGCTGCGCCTGGAAAAGGGCTACCGGCTCTGGGGCACCGACGTGACCCCGGAGCACCACCCGTTCGAATCCGGCCTGGGGTTCTCCATCGCCAAGGACAAGACGGGCTTTGTGGGTGCCGAGGCGGTGGACGCGCTGCGCAACAAGCCCTCCGCACGTGCCCTGCGCTGCCTGACGGTCAACGACGGCAAATCCATGGTGCTGGGCAAGGAGCCGGTGTACCTCGACGGCGCCCCGGCCGGGTACGTGACGAGTGCGGCGTACGGCTACACGGTGCGCACGCCGCTGGCCTACGCCTGGCTGCCGGCCACCACGGTGGAGGGGGACCAGGTCGAGATCGAGTACTTCGGCCGCCGGATTCCCGCGACGGTGGCGGCGGATCCGCTCTTCGACCCGAAGATGGAGCGCCTGCGCGGCTGAGTCGCCGCGGACCTCAGGAGGCGGAAACCGGTTCCTGGGCCGGCAGCGCGGTGCGCACCAGGGGAGCGGCGGGGGCCGCCGGCGCGGTGTTGCGGCGGCCCTCGATGGCGCGGGCGAGGGTGACCTCGTCGGCGTACTCGAGGTCTCCGCCCACCGGCAGCCCGGAGGCCAGCCGGCTGATCTTGATGCCCAGCGGGCGCAGCGTGCGCACCAGGTAGGTGGCCGTCGCCTCGCCCTCCAGGTTGGGGTCGGTGGCCAGGATGATCTCGGTGATGCGCTCGTCGCCCAGCCGGGCGATCAGCTCGCGGATGTGCAGCTGCTCCGGGCCGATCCCGTTGATCGGGTTGATGGCCCCGCCCAGCACGTGGTACCGGCCCGTGAAGGCGCGCGAGCGCTCGATGGCGACCACGTCCTTGGACTCCTCGACCACGCAGATGATGTCATCGCCGCGGCGTTCGTCGCGGCAGATCGAGCAGGTCTCCGACTCGGAGACGTTGAAGCATACGGTGCAGAACTTCACCCGTTCCTTGACCACGGAGATCGACTGGGCCAGGCGCTTCATGTCCTCCGGGTCGGCCTCCAGGATGTGGAAGGCAATGCGCTGGGCCGACTTGGGGCCGATGCCCGGAAGCCTGCCCAACTCGTCAATCAGTTCCTGGACTGCGCCTTCGTACACTTGGATTCACACTGCCTAATCTTGCTGTTCGCTGCAACTATGTTTGCGTGCACCAGACACTACACGCCCGCTCCCACGCTGGATACCGGCCCGGGGGCCCTATGGTCAGCGGGGCCGGTTGGCCCGCTCGATGACGTTGCCCTGCGCGTCGCGTTCCTCGATGATGCGGCCGTTGAGGATGCGCTCGATGGCAGGGACGCCGATCAGCGAGGAATCCTCGATCTCGATGTCGTCGTCGCTGGGGACGAACTCCGTGTCATCCAATTCTACGGCCCTGGAAGGTTCGGGGGTGCGCGGATTTTCATCCGGTGCGGCGGGGCGCGGGCGGGCGAAGTCGGGGGCGTCGTCGGGGTTGCCCCAGGCGCCGGCCGCCGGGTCCGTGGTGATGGGCGCGGGTGCCGGAGCGGATCCGGTGATCCCCGCGGCACGGTTCATCAGCCGCTGGTAGCGGCTGAGCTTTCCGCCGTTGGCGCCGGCGGGCGGACCGGCGGGTGCGCCGGGCACCGCGGCGTTTTCGGCCGCGGGTGCCGGGGCCGGAACCGGCATGCCCCAGGTCGCCGCCGACGCGCCGGGAGGCGGGGCCACCGGACGATCGGCAACGCCCAGCGACGGTGCGGGTGCCACATAGCCCTTGGGTGCGGCAGGGGCAGTCGGGGCAGGCGCGGCCGGACGCGAGGTCCCGCCGGCAGCGGGGGCGGGTGCTGCCGTGCCAGGATCGCGGGCAGGCTCCGCCCCGGCGGTGCCGAGGTCCGGTTCCCAGTCGGGCACGGGAACCGAAGAGGCATCCCAGTCGCCGCCGCCATCGTCCCACGGCTCGGAATCCCAGGTGGGCTCCGGTCCGTAGCCCGGATCCTCGTCCGACGGGGCCACGGCCGGTGCCGGCCGCTCCGGCACCGGGGCCGGATCCTGGCGCACGACGTCGGCGGGCGGCTGTACGGGTTCCTGCCGAACAACGGGCCGTGGGGCCGCGGGCTGCGCGGACGCCTGCGGCTGGGCTGGTTGGACGACGGGACGGGGGGCCGCGGGCTGCGGTGCGGCAGGTGCCGCCGGCGGTGCCGCCATGGGTTCCGGTGCTACCGGCTCGGGCCGGGAGGCAGGCGGTGCCGCGTCCTGCGGAGTTGCCGGAAGCGGTGCGGTGCCGCGTCCGGGGTGGCCGGGAGCGGGCGCACTGGAGGGGGAGGGGGCGGTGTGCTGCTGTGGTGCGGATTCAGCTGGACCATTGGTCACCGCCGGCTCGGGCCGGCGATCAACTTTTGGGCCAGAACCACCCGCCGGTGCGGAACCTCCTGCTGCGATGGCCAACTCGACGTTGACGCCGAGCACCTTGTTGATGCTCTGCCCCAGGATCGCGACATTTTCCTGCCGCGCGGTGAACGCGGTCAGTGCGCCGCTGTGCGCAAAGCTGACGGTCAACGTGCGGCCGTCATACCCGGTCACCGAGGCGTTTGGCGCCACCATCATCCAGACGAACTTCTTGTTGCTCTTCAGCTCTTCCAGGATGTCGGGCCATGCGCGCCGGAACATCTCAACGGATCCCGTGCCGCCGGAGTGCGCGGCCGGAGCCTGGCTTGGTTGCGATGGCTGGCCCTGCTGCGGGGCCTGGCCCTGCTGTTGCCGGGGTGAAGGCTGCTGCGGAGGCTGTTGCTGCCGTTGTTGCTGGGCCTGTTGCGGCGTGTCGGGTCGCTGCGTGCCTTGGGGCTGGGACGGAGCATGCTGTTGCTGTTGCTGTTGCTGTTGCTGTTGCTGTTGCTGTTGCTGTGGCTGTTGCTGTTGCTGTTGCTGCGCTGCGCGCTGCTCGGCAGCTGCACGTTCCTGCGCCGCACGTTCCTGGGCGGCGCGCTGTTCGGCTGCCTCCTTTTCCTGCGCCGCGCGTTGGGCCGCTGCCTGCTCGGCGGCGGCACGCTCCTTGGCTGCTTGGTCCTCCTTCACCTTCTTCGCGAAGTCGGCCATGGCTTGGTTCTGCTGGATCGGCGCCGGCTCGGGCGCGGGTGCAGCGGGCTCGCCCTCTGCCTCGGCGGAACGGTCGGGCAGGATGCTGAACGGCGGAACATTTGCCGGGGGCTGCACTGGGGAACCCTGTGCCGGCGACACCGGTTCCGTGACGGGGTTGGCGGGAGCGTCGGGAACGGGTCCCCAGGTGCCTCCCCAATCGGCGGAGTGGCCGGTGGATTCCTCCACGGAGGGGGTTGCCTCGTCGGGCGCCGACGGTGCTGTGGCAGCCGGTGCGGACGCCGCGGCAGTGTCAGGTTCTGCCGATGCCGATGCCGATGCCGATGCCGATGCCGATGCCGGTGCAGGCTCGGATGCCTGGCGGGCCACCGGTTCCTGGACCGTCGATGCGGCCGGGACGGATTCGGGCACGGACGGTGCATCGGGTGCGCCGCCCTCCTTCTGGGCGCGGGCCGCACGCAGGGCCTCGCGCACGGCCGCCGCACCTTGACCGGTGTTTTCGCCCTCGTACCCGGCGGCGCCGGAAGGCGCTGTCGAACCGCCTGCGGGTGCGTATCCGCCGTCGCCGGCAGGCATCGGCGGAAGGTCGTCGCCGGCGTAGGCCAGGCGGCGCTCGACCCGGTCCATGCGCGCATTGAAGCCGCGCTCGGTGGCATCGGATGCCGGAAGCAGCAGTCGGGCGCAGAGCAGCTCGAGATGCAGGCGCGGCGACGTCGCACCCGTCATCTCGGTCAGCCCTGCATTGGTGACATCCGCCCAGCGGCTGAGCTCGGCCTGGCCAAGCCCCGCGGCCTGGGCATGCATGCGCTGGAGCTGGTCCTCGGGCAGGCCGCGAATGATCTGGGAGGCGTTCTCGGGCACCGCGCGCACGATGATCAGGTCGCGGAAGCGCTCGAGCAGGTCCTCGACGAAGCGTCGCGGGTCGTGCCCGGTCTGCACCACTCGGTCCACGGCGGCAAACACCGTTGCGGCGTCGCCGGCGCCCAGGGCGTCTACCACGTCGTCAAGCAGCGAGGCATGGGTGTAGCCCAGCAGGGAAACGGCCAACTCGTAGTCCAGGCCGTCGGGCCCGGCACCGGCAATCAGCTGGTCAAGCACGGAGAGCGAGTCGCGGACGGACCCGCCGCCGGCGCGGATGACCAGCGAGAGCACGCCGGGGGCCACGGTGACGCCCTCGGCGGTGCACAGGTACTCGAGGTACTTGATCAGCGGCTCGGGCGGCACCAGCCGGAAGGGGTAGTGGTGGGTGCGCGAGCGGATCGTGCCGATGACCTTGTCCGGCTCGGTCGTGGCGAAGATGAACTTGATGTGCTCCGGTGGCTCTTCGACGATCTTCAGCAGGGCGTTGAAGCCGGCCGAGGTGACCATGTGGGCCTCGTCGATGATGAAGATCTTGTAGCGATCGCGCACCGGGGCGAAGGTCGCGCGTTCGCGCAGGTCGCGGGCATCGTCGACGCCACCGTGGGAGGCCGCGTCGATCTCGATGACGTCAAGGGAACCCGGGCCGCCGCTGGCCAGCTCGATGCAGCTGGGGCAGGTGCCGCACGGGGTCGGCGTCGGTCCCTGGGCACAATTCAGGCAGCGGGCAAGGATGCGGGCGGACGTGGTCTTGCCACAGCCGCGCGGACCCGAGAAAAGGTAGGCATGGTTGACCCGGTTCTTTTCCAGGGCCGTCATCAGCGGCGTGGTGACATGTTCCTGCCCGATCACGTCCGCAAAATTGTCAGGACGGTAGCGACGGTAAAGAGCTGTACTCACGAGGGCCACCCTATCGGTTTTCCGGTGCCAAGCGCATTCGGATCGGTTGTGAACACCCACGGGTCGGTGGGCAGCGAGGTTGGTTCAAAGGCAGCCAGGGCCGCGTCCAACGAGGTCGTCGGCAGTCCCAGGGAGGCCAGGATCGCGCCGCGAGCAGCATCGGCGTCAATGCCCGAAGCCGCAAGTTGGGCGAGCGTGACGGCGCCGTCCCGCTTGGCAAGGCGTTTGCCGTCCGAGTTCAGGGCAAGCGGGACATGGGCGTAACCCGGAATGCGGTAACCGAGCAGTTGTGCCAGGTGCGCCTGCCGTGGGGCGGAGGAGAGCAAATCGTCGCCGCGGACCACCTGGTCGACGCCCTGGAGTCCGTCGTCGACCACCACGGCCAGGTTGTACGCGGGAACCCCGTCGTTGCGCAGCACCACGAAGTCGTCGACGACCCCGGTGTACGTGCCGTGCAACTGATCGGTGACGGTGAAGGAGTCCACGTTCGTGCGGAGCCGCAATGCAGCGGGGCGCAATTCGCGCTTCGCGTCGCGTTCCGCCTCGGTGAGCCCCCGGCAGGTTCCGGGGTAGGTTCCGGGGGCGGCATGCGGGGCGCTGGCGGCCTCGGCGATGTCTCGCCGGGTGCAGAAGCATTCATAGAGCAGGTCGCGTGCCCGCAGTTCGTCAAGGGCGGCGGCGTAGAGTCCGGACCGCTCGCTTTGCCTCACAATATCTCCGTCCCAGGAGAGCCCGATGGCGGCGAGGTCGGCGAGCTGGAGGGCCTCGGAGCCGGCACGAGCGCGGTCGAGGTCTTCCACGCGCATCAGGAATTTCCGTTCGGTGGACCGGGCAAAGAGCCAAGCCAGGATCGCCGTGCGCAGATTGCCCAGATGCAGGTCCCCCGAGGGGCTGGGGGCGAACCGACCGGCACCCATGGACTACTCCCTTTCGACTCCCGGATTCGAGGTGAAGGGCTCAACGATCCCCGGGCAAATAGTAAAGGCCCCTCATGCACCTGCCAGAGCCCATCTACCCTTGCTACCTTCCGGTCCTGGGGGAGTTCAACAGGATGACACCACATGAGGGGCCGACAAATAGTCTACCCGAGGAAGGGCCCCGGCCCGAAATCCGCGACGCTTGCTCTGCCCGGCAAGCCCGATCACGGTTCGGGAGAATCGTCCGGAAACCCCGGGATGCCTTCGGGCTCGTCCCAACCCAGCAACCTCTTGGTCTGCGCGTCGATCGTGGTTCCCGGCAGCATCAACTGGACCGGTGGCGGTTCGGGCCCCAGCGGGCGCGGGTAAAGCAGTCCGTCGGGCAGTTCCAGCTGGGTCACGCCGTGGGGAGTGCGCCATTGGAGCGATCCGTTGCCCAGATAGACTGCCTGCCAGCCCAGCACGTGCTTGTAGATCTGGTGCCTCTTGCACAATAGCTGCGCATTCTGCACCGACGTCCCACCGCCGGCGGCCCAATCGTCGATGTGGTCGAACTCGGACAGCTCCGGGGCCCTCCGGCACCCGGGAAAGCGGCAATGCTCGTCGCGCACCCGCAGGAAATCACGCAGTGCTTTCGAGGGCTTGTAGCGTTTGCGGCCCAGATCCAGGATCGAACCCGTCCACGGATCGGTGAGTATGGGCTTCAGCGAGGGGGCCCTTGCAGCAAGGCGCAAGGCAACCCCCAAGGGAATCGGGCCGTATCCCTCAAGGTTGGCGATTCCGCGATCCGGGTTTGTCAGCAGTTCCAGCGCCGGAATCGTCAGCCCCACGAAGAGCGGGGGTTTCCTCTTGACTCGCCCCGGCCAGCCGTCGATCAGGGAATCCCGGAAAACATCGGCCCGCAACTGGCCCAGGGGCCGCTCCTGTTCGCTGGAAAGCAGCAGGTTGGCGTGGGTGGAGACGGTGTTGTAGATCGAAAGCACGTCCTCGGCCGGCAGGTAGGCCTGCAGCACCGCCATCCCGTCCTCCTCGGGCCACCACATCAACGAGCGCCCCATCTCGGCCCGCGTACGGCGGTCTGCGGCCGGTTCCGGGTGCAGGCGCTCCCGCGCGCGCTTGATGCGCAAGGACATCGAGGCGTCGGAGGCCGTGGTCGCCGTGGGCAGGAGGCCCGCCTCGATTTGTCGGGCAGTTGCGCGAGGGATGCCGCGCGTCTGTTTGACGAGCGCGGCCGCCGTGCGTGAGGTGATGCTGCCGGAGTACAGGGCGAACAGGGACTCCTCATGGACATACCGCAGGCCCTCGGCGGTAGCCAGGCGGTTGAAGGCCGAGCGTTCGGAGGTGCGGGTGACCATGGCGGCCTCGGCGACAAACGAGGAGCGGTTCAAATCCTGGTCCGCCCGGGAAAGGGGAAAGCCGTGCTCCTCGATCTCTCGCTTGTAGTCAAAGAGCGTGGGGTTTTCCTCTGAAAGCGGGGTGGGCATTCCGCGTTGCACCATTTCGCTGGTGTCTGCCAGCAAAGTGGATTCCAGGCCGTCAATCATGGCCCGGATCCGGCTGAGCTCACGGAGTTGCCCGAGTCCCTGCGCCGGGGTCCGGGGGCATTGCGAGGATGTGAGCTTCGTAACGGCCCTCATGAGGGGAGTTCGCTCAAGGAACCCTTCCACGCAAGCCGTCCAGGCGCCGTCCAATCCGGTGTAATAGCGTGACCCGGCAGGAGGTACGCCACCGCCCTCGGGTCCCATATTGCTCTGATGAGCCGCGAACTTTCCCATAATTCAGTACAGCTTGGAAGGGGCGTGTGCGGTCGGGGCCCCACCGCGCCCTGTGGGTCCGGAGCGCGCGCGGCTGGGGATGTGCGGATAAGTGCTTCAGGAGCGGGGAGTGGGCATTTCAATGCGGTCTTCACGCATCGATTAGTTGTCACCGAAAATGTCCGCTATGCTGGAACCTGCTCTTTGGAGCAAGCTGGAGGATTCGCCTAGCGGCCTATGGCGCACGCCTGGAACGCGTGTTGGGTTCACGCCCTCGGGGGTTCAAATCCCCCATCCTCCGCGGATACGGAATCGGTCTTGACTTGAGAAATCTCGTCAGGGCCGATTTCGTTTAAGCAGCGCCTTGAGGCCCGAAAATCGTTAGACTAACGAACATGCCCTTGGCGAGCCACCGGGATCGCCGTTTCAACCCAGCTGAAGAGGTGAATGTGGTGACCAAGTCCCGTACCGCAGTGGTCGTGGAAGACGATGCCGACATTCGGGGTTTGCTAGAGGTCGTGCTGCAGCAATCGGGATTTGACGTGCACTCCACGGACTCCGGCGTCTCGGGTGTGGAAATGGTTGGCTTCCACGATCCCGATCTAGTGACCCTGGACATCGGCTTGCCGGACATTGACGGATTCGAGACTGCCCGGCGGATCCGAATGATCTCCGACGCGCACATCCTCATGTTGACAGCGAGGGCCGATGAGATCGACACGGTCCTGGGGCTGGAATCCGGTGCCGACGAATACGTCACCAAGCCGTTCCGCCCCCGAGAGCTACGTGCCCGGGTCGATGCAATCATGCGCAGGCGCACCACGCACCCTACGATGCCATTGAATACGGTGCCTGTCGAAAACACGTCAGGCACCGAGCCCGAAGTGCCGGGAGACACCGACCATGTGCGCACCCTCAATGGGTTGGTGATGAACATAGCCACGTATTCGGTCCACGTTGATGGTGAACCGGTAAACGTTACGCCTACCGAATTCACCCTCCTTGATTTGCTCTTGGGCGCCAGGGGGCACATTCGCACCAAATCCGATTTGGTCAGGCGGCTGCGCGACGAGGACTCGGACGCCGGGACATTCGTCTCGTCGGCGGATGAGCGGTCCGTGGAAGTGCACGTTGGAAACCTGCGGCGAAAGCTCGGAGATTCGGTCCAGGACCCACGCTGGATAGAAACAGTGCGCGGCGTGGGGTATCGGTCAGTGGCCAGGCGCTAGTCGGCCTGACGATAGGCTCCCAGGGCACGCTCTGCGAAGCCGGGTTCGGCCAATACCGCCAGGATTGAGGTTCCGGCGCGCGTAATTCGGCCGATGAGCTCGCCTTGCAGGGCGTCGTCGCCATCGCGGAAGGCCGCATGCAGCTGGATCGCCAGCGTCGCCAGGATGTGGGCGCCGGCCATGGTCGCCGCCGACTTCAAGGAGAGTGCCGCATCCTCGCCGGCGGCAGCGTCCTTGGATGCGAGCGCCTTGTTGAGTCGTGCAATGCGCGTGGGCCACAGCGAGCTGAACTGGGCGATGAATTCATTGACCGACTCCGGACCGACTTCCGAGCACAGTTTTCCCAGGGTCTGCGCGCATACCGCAGTGTCCGGGAAAATCGGCTCGAGCATCATGCCACCCATCTTGACGCGCGAAGCTCACGATCCGGCCCCAAATATGCTCAAGGCAACCTCAAGAAATGCCGCGAATTCTTGAGCATACCGTGCGTCAATATTGTCTTCGACTGGATGGAAAATTGATGTTGGCAAGGGATAGTCATCGGTAGCCGCCGGATTTTCCATCAGTTTCCGCCGAACAAGGGGAAGATGGCGAGTCTGCGGATACAAATACAGGGTTCTTCACTCGCTTCATGGGGGCGTGAGTGGACATGACGAACCACGTAAAGTGTGGGTTTCCGGTGCACCTGGAACCCACACTTTGCCGTTAAGGCACAAGTGCTAGCGGCGTGAGTCCGGATGCATGGTCGGGAATCCAAGCTGCCGGGTGGACGATTCGGGGCCGCCGCCCGGGTCCTTGCGAGGCAGAACGACGGTCATCGTCGTTCCCCTGCCCAGTGCGCTCTCGGCCGTGATCCGCCCGCCGTGGGCCGCCACCAGCTCGTGGCTGATCGCCAGCCCAAGACCGACACCCGGAAGTCCGGAACGTCGGGCCTCCTCGGAGCGGAAAAACCGGGTGAAGAGGTTCGTCAGGTCCTTGGGCGACATGCCGCGTCCGGTGTCCGCCACCCGCAACGAGATTTCCTCACTGTTGCAGTTCATGTCCACCGTGATCGAGCCTCCTGCTCCGGAGTACTTGATTGAGTTGGAGACGAGGTTGTCGATCACCTGTCCGATGCGCAGCGCGTCGCCCAACACGGGTTCGTGGCACAGGTTCCCCTCGATCAAGTCGATGCCCGCAGATGCGGCGCGCGGGCGCATGGATTCGAGTTGGCCGTGGATTACGGACCCCAGGTCTATGGTGGCGATATTGACTTGGTGCTGGCCGGCGGCCGCGGTGAGCAGGTCGGTGATCATGTGCAGCATCCGCTCGGCATTTCGGGAGAGGACATCCACCGCTTGTCTCTGGTCATCGCTGAGCGTCGGGTCGTCCTCAAACAATTCCAGATACCCCATGATCGAGGTCAAGGGGGTACGCAGCTCATGGCTCACGTTGGCCAGGAATCGGTCCCGGGTCTGGGATGCCTCGATGAGCGGGGTGATGTTCTTGAACATGGTCACGGCCCCGTCGTACTCGCCGTCTTCGTTAAAGAAGGACCGGGCCGAGGTCGAGAGGTACATGGGGTCTTCGAGCGGGCCGAGCGCAAAGAGTTCGTCGGTGAACTCCTCCTGGCGGATGGAGCGAATGACGGGCCGGTCCTCGGCCGCCAAAAGTTCCGGAACCAGCTCGTAGGCGCCGGAGACGGCACGGATCAAGAGCTGGGACTCGTTGGGGTCGGGAATTCCCGGCGGGGTGGCATGCCGATGCTGGAAGCGCTGGACGTCATTCATGAAAAGATCGTGGCCGTCGCGGTCAACCACCACAACGCCGACATTGGCGGCATTGAGCACCGCGTTGAGCAACCGGGTCTGGCGCCTGCTGGTGGCCAGCGTGGCGCGCAGTTGCCGCTCCGCCAACGCGGAATTGTGCTCGACAATGACTGTGGTGGTTGCCAGGGCCAGAATGGTCAGCGGGATCAACAGCGGATTGACCACCACCTCCGTAGTGAAGGGGATTCCGTGATGCAGCAGCTGCAGCCAGCTCGTGGCCAGTGGCACCACGAACGAGAGCAGGAGTGTCAAGCGCGGGACGAATCCCGACCAGGCAAACCAGAAAATCGGGAAGGCTATCAGCAGGCTCACGCCTCTAAGCCACGGGTAGGCCCCCGCTGCCATCAAGGTGGCCGAGATCAAGCCCAACGCAGGAATGACCAGATACGTCTGCTCTGGCCCGATGGACTTCCACGGGACGGTCCATGCCAAGACGCTGTTGAACAGCGTCAACAGCACACCTGCAACAAATAGCTGGTCACCGAAGATTTCCGCCGGAGCGGCCACGGTGGCCAACAGGCAGGAAGTGACCGCGGCAATGAGCATGGGCATTTGCGACCACCCGACCTTGCGGCGCAAGGGCAGCTGGGAAAAGGGCACACCCTTGGTGATGATCCGGGGGACTAGCGACGACAACCAACTGCCCGCATGGCGCTGGTCGCCCGTTCGTGCGGCGCTCATGGACACAGCTTAGTGAATGGTCACCTGATCGGCATCGATATGACAGCAATGCGGGGTGTGGGTGGTCCCTTATGGCCACCAACACCCCGCATTGCTGCGCGTCGTGCTATTTCACCAGGTTCGGGTAGTGCGCCTTGGCGGTCTGCGGGTGGGCGCGGAGCCAGCCCTTGAGGACGTTGGCGCCGTAGGAGGCCAGCATGGGGTTCTTCGGATCGTCGGAGACGCCGCGGGCATCGGCCGCGAGCTTGGCCGGCAGCGGCACGGTGCCGATGACCGAATCCAGGCGCGGCGAGTAGAAGAAGGGCACCGAGTAGCGGTCCACGCCGGCCGGGGGAGCGATGACACGGTGAATGGTTGCCATCAGGAAGCCGTTGGTGGCGACCTCGAGCATTTCACCGATGTTGACCACCAAGGCGCCCTCGATCGGCTCCACGGAGATCCATTCGTCCTGGCCGTAGGGCTGGACTTCCAGCCCGCCGACTGCATCCTGCAGCAACAGGGTGATGAAACCGTAGTCGGCGTGCGCGCCGACGCCCTGGGTGCCAGCTTCGGGAACGATGCCGCCACCGACGTAGTGCACCAGCTTGCCCATCCACGCGGGGCTCTGGGCGAACGGCTCGTCGAAGTATTCCTCCGGCAGGCCCAGTCCCACGGCCAGGGCCGAGAGCAGTTCGGCGCCGACCTTGTTCATCAGCTGTGCCCAGTCCATGGCAGCGGCTTCCAGCTGCGGGAAATCCTCCGGCCACTGGTTCGGCCCCTGCAGGTTCAGGTAGGGAGCATCGGCCGGGACATCGGCGAGGACCTCGCGTTCGGGTCCGTAGTCGATTTGTTCACGCGAGTCGGCGCGACCGCGCGTGATTTCGGCACCGAGCCGGGTGTAGCCGCGGAACTGTGCCGAGGTGCGGTTGTCCAGCTTCAGCTTCTGCTCCACGGGGAGGGCGAAGAAATCGGCCAGCGTCTTGAGCAAGTCCCGCGTCGTGCCTTCGCCGGCGCCAAAGCCGGTGATCTGGAAGAAGCCCACGCGGTGGGCAGCGTCGCGCAACGCAGTAATGAAGTCTTCATCAAAAGTGCCATCGGCGCGACGTGCGGTAGACATGTCTAAGACCGGAACGGTGGTGAGAACTGTACTCATGGTTCAAGAATGCACCCGGGTGACCGGTTTGTGACAGCGAAAGTTACTTCACGTTCCGTACTGTGAATCCATGCGTCGCAACCCTTGACGCGGGCCCCGAGGTCACGTAGTCCAACCGCGACTCGCACAAAAATCAGCCAATCGCCCCCATCGGCGCTCGAAGTTTCCTAAGCTGGTCCAGTGATCTTCAAATCTGTCGGCGATTCGCGTCCCTATCCGGAACACGGATACGTGACCCCCAAGGACTGGGCCTCCGTCGCGCCCATGCAAGTGCGCCTGGATGAGCTGGTGACCACCAAGAGCACCCTGGACCTCGCCGCGTTGCTCGCGGAGGACTCCACGTTCTTCGGCGACCTGTTCCCGCACGTCGTGCAATGGAAGGGTACCCGCTACCTGGAGGACGGGTTGCACCGGGCTGTCCGCACGGCGCTGCATCAGCGTTCGATCCTGCACGCGCGCGTGTTGGTGTTGGAAGAGTAGGGGACAGATTGGCACGCAGCAAGGATCCGAACGACTGGCACGGCCACCACATCATCTCCGAGGACGAGTTGGTGAGCCCCGAGTTCACCACGGAAGACCGGATCAAGCGCCGACGCCGCATCCGGCATGGCATCATCCTGATGTTGGTGGTCTTGATGCTGGCAGCAGCCTTGGTGCTGGCCTACCTTGTCAATACGCGCACGCTCGTGATTGATGCGCTTGAACCCAAGCCGGCTGCCGAGGTTCCCGTTGCGGTGAACGAGGCGTGCCCCACCAAGCAATTCAGCTACATCGATCCGGGCAAGATGACGGTGAACGTCCTGAACGGCACCCAGATCTACGGCCTGGCCGGGGCCACCGCGACCAAGTTGAAGAAGCGCGGATTCAAGGTGGGGGAGGTGGGCAACGCGAGCCTGTCCAACGTCCAGGTGGTCGGGGCCATCACCTCCGGGCCCGACGGCTACGCCCAGGCCATGACCGTGCAGCGGCACCTCAAGGACCTGAAGTATGTCTACGATGCAAAGCGTCCCGGGAAGACCGTGGACGTGGTCATCGGCACCAAGTACAAGGACCTGGTCAAGGAGAAATCCGTCAACAAGAAGCCCGGAAAGCTCGGCTGCACCCCGCCGAAGCCGAAAGCCGCGGCAAAAACGTCGACGGCCCCGGCCAAGGCGGAACCGTCGACGGACAACAAGGGGAACTAGGGCTCAGTTGCAGCCCTCGGGGCCGCACACCGCGCCGTCGGCCGACGTGGTTCCGAGCATCTGCAGGTTCTCGCCGCCGATTTCCTTCCAGACCTGGCTCAGTGCCTGCTCAAAGACCTCCGAGGGCTGGGCACCGGAAATCCCGTACTTGTTCTCCAGGACGAAGAACGGCACGCCGCTGACGCCCAGCTCGCGGGCGCGGACGCCGTCGGCCCGCACCGAATCGGCGTACTTGTCGCCGGCGAGCACCTCGGCCGTTTCGGCCGGGTCAAGGCCCACGGAATCGGCGATGCCCTGCAGGGCTTCGTTGTTGCCGGTGTTCAGGCCCTTCTCGAAGTGGGCCGACAGCAGCGCCTCCTTCATTTCGTTGCCGAGGCCGCGTTCCTTGGCCAGGGCCAGCAAGCGCAGTGCGGTGAACGAATTTGCAACGTGGAGCGCATCGAAGTCGTACTTCAGGCCCTCGCCCGCGGCCTGGGCGGTGACATGCTCGAGCATGCCGGCGACCTGGTCGGAGGACATGCCCTTGGCCTGCGTGAGGTAATCCAGTTCACTGCCCTCAAAGTGGTCGGGCAGCGACGGGTCCAGCTGGAACGCATGCCACTTCACATCGACCTTCTCGCCGAAGGGCAGGGCCTCGACGGCCTTCTCGAAGCGGCGCTTGCCAATGAAGCACCACGGGCAGGCAATGTCGGAATAAATATCAACGCTCAAGCGGGTTTCAGTCATGCCCTTGGCAACGGCCCGCCCGCGGCGCGTATTCCCCGCACGCCGCGGGCGCCGATGTGATCTTTCCGGCAGGGGTACGCGGAAAGCCGAGCCGCTGTGCAGACGGCTCGGCTTCCTGTCGATGAGAGAGCCGGGGTTGGGCGGGACCCGTTAACGCGATTCGGCGGGTACGTAGTCGCGCCCGGTCTCGTCGACCAGCTCGGCGCGTTCGTGGCCCTTGCCGCGCACCCACACCTTGTAGGCGATGAACAGCAGCCCGATCCACACCACGCCCACCACCAGGGCGACCCGGGTTGCGGGCATGACGCCCAGCAGCACGATCACGAAACCCATGAATGCCAGCGCCGCGTACGAGGCCGCCGGCCACCAGGGGGAGGGGAACTCCGAGGCGGGAAGGTTTTCCCGCGCGATGGCCCGCTTCATGGAGATGTGCGAGAGCAGGATCATGACCCACACCCACACGGTGGCGAACGTGGCGATCGAGGCAATGATCAGGAACAGGGACTCGGGCAGCAGCGCATTGAGCACCACGCCTGCCAGCAGCACGATGCCCATGGTCAGCACGGTCATCCACGGGACTCCGTTGCGGGAGATCTTGGCGAAGGAGGCGGGCGCGTGGCCCTGCTGGGCGAGGCCAAACATCATGCGCCCGGCACCGAAGATGTCGGAGTTGATCGCGGAGATCGCGGCGGTGATGACCACTGCATTGAGGATGTGTGCCGCTGCGGGAATGCCCAGGCTGTCGAAGATCTGCACGAAGGGGCTGCCTTCGGAACCGACCTGGTTCCACGGGTAGATCATCATCAGCACGCCCAGGGTGCAGACGTAGAAGAGCAGGATGCGCACCGGAACGGTGTTGATCGCCTTGGGCACCACGGCCTTGGGGTTCTCGGCCTCGCCTGCGGTGATGCCGATGGTCTCGATGCCGCCGAAGGCAAACATCACGATCGAGAATGAGGCCAACAGGCCCCAGAATCCGTTCGGGAAGAATCCGCCGGCGGCAAGCAGGGTGCCGATGCCGGGGTTCGCCTCGGCGGGCAGGCCGAAGCCGAAGAGCACGATCAGCACGCCGCCGGCGATCATGGCGATGATGGCCGAGACCTTGATCAGCGAAAGCCAGAACTCGGTCTCGCCAAAGACCTTGACCTTCATCATGTTCAACGCTGCGATGAAGAAGACCACGGCCAGGATCCAGATCCAGCGCGGGACGTCCGGGAACCAGAATCCCATGTAGATGCCGAAGGCGGTCACGTCGGCAATCGCCACGATCGCCATCTCGAAGGCAAACGTCCAGCCCGTGATGAATCCGGCAAACGGTCCCAGGTACTTGGAGGCGTACTGGCCGAAGGAGCCCGAAACCGGGTGTCGCACCGCCATTTCGCCCAGTGCGCGCATCACCATGAAGACGGCAGCGCCGCCAATCATGTAGGCCAGCAGGACCGCCGGGCCGGCAGCCTGGATGGCGGATGCGGAACCGTAGAACAGCCCGGTGCCGATGGCCGAACCGAGGGCCATGAACCTGACGTGGCGGACGTTGAGTCCGCGGGCAAGCGCCTGGGCAAATTGGGGCACGAAAACAAACCTTTGGTAGGAAGGGGGGTACTCCAATGGTAAGTCGGCGGACTCATTCCGCCATGATCCCGTGGCACGGATCACCTGAGGTGCGCCGCGGGAATTGGCTGGATCACTAGACTGGGCAGGAGCCGGATGCCGTTGTTCATGGCAGCCGCAGCAAATTATTTTGAGGTTCCCGGGCGGAGCGTTGCTTCGTGCCTTGGCGCGGATGAGGAGAAAACAGGTGGCGCGGTCGTTGGGGTGGCGGGGAATCGCCTATGCCAGTGGGTTGACCGCAATAGCCGGATTCGTTGACGGCGTGGCGTTCATCCACTTCGGCGGATACTTTGTCTCCTTCATGAGCGGCAACTCGACCCGCTCCAGCGCGGGACTCGCAGAAGGCAACTATTTGGAGTGGGCGCTGGCCATTGGGCTGGTGCTCGGCTTCGTGCTGGGCGTGGCCGTGGCCACCCTGGCCAGCCAGGTTCCCTCGGTGCACCGGCGCGGGGCCGTGCTGTCGGTGTCCTCGGTCTTCCTGTTGGCCTCGGCATTCACCACCTTGGGTTCGGTCCATGGGTTCTTGACCGCCATCTTGATGGCCATGTCCATGGGTGCCATCAACGCGACCTATACGCGCCGCGGCGAAGTGAGCGTGGGACTGACCTACATGACCGGCGCCTTGGTGAAGATGGGGCAGCATCTGGCCGCGGCACTGGTCGGCGGCCCCAAATGGGCGTGGCTTCCGTACGGCGCACTCTGGGCCATGATCACGCTCGGATCCTTTGTCGGTGCCTTCCTCTACCTGCAAGTGGGACTGCTGATCCTGTGGGCGGCGGCATTGGCACTGGCGGCCTGGACGGTCGTCGCCTTCGTCCGCGACAGCCCGGGGCGGATTTTCGGGAACCCGCGCTAGGCCGCTCTGCGCCGCATGCCGCGGGCATGGCGTCCGTGGACCTGGAAGTACAGGCCGATGCCAAGGACCGCCAGCACGGTGAGGATCCCGAACATGCCGGTGTACCCCAGGTGGGGGATGAGCATGCCCAGGGCCACCGGACCGAAACCGATCCCGACATCAAGCATCAGGAAGAACGTCGAGGTGGCCACGCCCAGTTCCGCGGGCGTCACCGCGGACACGGCAATGGCCTGGGCACAGGGCATCAATGCACCGAAGCCGAAACCCGTGAGGGCTGCTGCGGAAGCCACGCTCAGGCCGCTGGGCTCGAACGCGAGCGCGGCCAAGCCCAGGACAAACACGAACAACAGGGGATACATGATGGCATTGTCGCCCCGACGGTCCTGGATTCGTCCGGCGAAGAGCCGGGACAGGAGCACGGTGATGGCGTAGACGATGAAGAACCAACTGGCAGCCTCCGCCATGGACTTCGAGATCAGGAACGGTGCCAGGAACGAAATGATGCCCGAGTAGGCGATTCCGCAAACCAGGATGACCAGGGAAATCGGCAGTGCCGCCGGGCTGATGATGGAACGGATGAAGCTGCCGCGGCGGGCATGCGCCGTGGACACGTGTGCCGTTGGCGGCGGTTCGGGCATGCGGACCAGCACGGTGAAGAGCAGGGCAGCGGTCGAGAAGATGGTGCAGAAAACGAAGACGGAGGTGTAGCTGCCATTGCCGGCCAGCAGCACGGCCAGGAACGGTCCGACTGCGGTGGACAGGGTGGTGGACAACCCGAAATAGCCGGTTCCCTCGCTGCGCCGCGCTTGCGGAATCAGCGACTGGACCGCGGTGGCAATGGCGGTGTTGGCCATGCCGAACGCCATGCCGTGGACAAGGCGCACGATGAGCAGGAGCAACAGCGTGCTGCTGAAGATGTAGCAGACTGCCGCAAGGGAAAAGACGCCCAGGGCGAGAACGGCCAGCCGCTTGCGCCCCAGGACCTGCAGCAATTTTCCGGCGAAGAGCCGGGCTACGACCGAACCGATGACGAAGGCGCTCGAGGCCAGCCCGGCGGCGCTGTCGGAGGCCTGGAACCTGTCCACGGCGTACAGCGCCATGGAGGTCATCAGCAGGTAGAAGACCATGGAAATGAAGAGGTTGGCGACGGCGGCGAGCAGGAAATCCCGGGTGAAGAGTTTCGTTGGCGGATTGTGTGGCTGGCTCACCGGGCTCCTTCTTGGGCTTTTCTGCGTTCGGCCCGAGGCGGGGCCTTGTCCCATTATCTTCCGTGGCATTGGAGCGGCCGGCCATTTGCAGCCGCACCGGGGGTGTCCTTGCAGACACCCCGGTGCGTTGTCCATCTCATCGGGCGCGGGGATCGCGGCTTAAAGACGATCGTCCCCGCCGATGGCAGCTCTGCCGGTGGGGACGATCGAAGTCTATGAAGTTGTTTCTTGGTGGCGGGATCCAAGGGGTGGTCGCGTCGTTGCGCTTGCCCCCTGACCCCGCCACCTAAGACTGTTTACGCGGCGGCCGTTTCCAACGACTTGGCCTCGCGCAGGAATCGGTTGTACGCCTGGACGGTGAGGAAGGTCGGGAAATCCTCACGCAGGGCACAGGCCTCGAAGATCTCGCGGGCATCCTCGAAACGGTCGCCCTCGAAGCGGGAGAGCTTCTCGAATTCCTCCTCGGTCATGGCCTCGACCCAGGCGCGGGATACCAGTTCACCGGTGTCGGTGATGGCTGCCTGCTGGATCCACTGCCAGATCTGCGAACGCGAGATCTCCGCGGTTGCAGCATCCTCCATGAGGTTGTGGATGGCAACGGCGCCGTTGCCGCGCAGCCAGGCCTCCATGTAGCGGATGCCCACCTCGATGTTGTTGCGGATGCCGCCCTCGGTGATCTTGCCTTCGGTGCCTGCGATGTTCAGCAGTTCCTTGTCATCCGGGGTGACGTCCTCGCGGGTCCGCTCACGCTGGTTGGGGTTCTGGCCCAGGACCGCGTCGAAGACCTCTCGGGCCACCGGGACCAGGTCGGGGTGGGCAACCCAGGATCCGTCGAAGCCGTCGTTGGCCTCGCGGGTCTTGTCCGCCCGGACCTTCTCGAAGGCCACGGAGTTGATGGCCTCGTCCTTGCGGTTGGGGATGAAGGCAGCCATGCCGCCGATGGCCATGGCACCGCGGCGGTGGCAGGCACGCACCAGCTGCTCGGTGTAGGAGCGCATGAACGGCGCCGTCATGGTCACCATGCCGCGATCCGGGAGCACGAAGCGCGGGCCGCGGGAGCGGAAGTTCTTGATGATGGAGAAGATGTAGTCCCAGCGGCCGGCGTTCAGCCCGGAAGCGTGCTCGCGCAGTTCGTAGAGGATCTCCTCCATCTCAAAGGCGGCGGTGATGGTCTCGATGAGCACCGTGGCGCGGATGGTGCCCTGCGGGATGCCCACCAGGTCCTGTGCCAGCACGAAGACGTCGTTCCAGAGGCGTGCCTCCAGGTGGTTCTCGATCTTCGGCAGGTAGAAGTACGGGCCCCGGCCCTGGGAGATCAGGCGCTGCGCATTGTGGAAAAAGTGCAGTCCGAAGTCGACCAACGCACCGGAAACGGGCTTGCCGGCAACCAGGAGGTTCTTCTCCGGCAGGTGCCAGCCGCGGGGGCGGACCACGATGGTCGGCAGGTCGGTGAGCTTCTCGCCGGCCAGCTTGTATTCCTTGCCCTCGGGGGAGGTGAAATCGATGGTGCGGTCCAGCACCGCGCGCAGGTTCAGCTGCCCGTTGATGACGTTGGACCAGGTGGGGGTCGAGGAATCCTCGAGGTCCGCCAGCCAGACCTTGGCGCCGGAGTTCAGGGCGTTGATGGCCATCTTGCGGTCGGTGGGGCCGGTGATTTCCACGCGGCGGTCCTCCAGGCCGGGGGCGATGGGGGCGACCTTCCACGACTCGTCGTCACGGATCGACTTGGTCTCGGGGCGGAACTTCGGGTCCGAGCCGTTGGCGATCCGGGCGCGGTTCAGCTGGCGGGTCTGCATGAGTTCTGCACGGCGACCGTCGAATGCCTTGTGGAGCTGGGCCAAGAAGTCCAGCGCTTGGGGCGTGAGGATCTCTTCCTGCCGGCGGACTGGGGCAGCGACCAAAGTAATACCGTTCAGGGTGATTGGATCGTTCATGGCTGTGACTCCTTCTTGAATCAAATGTTTGTGGGTGGTGGTGTGCCTGGATGCTGGTGCTCCGAGGCGGGTGCCCCGGCGGGGCCGACCGTGTAGGGTCGGCCCCGCCGGTGCCGTGGGCGGGAAGCCGCCCGGTGGGTGCTTAGTGGAACTGTCCGGCTTCGGTGGACCCGGCCAAGGCCAGGGTCGAGGCGTTCGGGTTCAGGACGGTGGCGATGTCGTCGAAGTAGCCGGTGCCGACCTCGCGCTGGTGCTTGGTGGCCGTGTAGCCGCGTGCCTCGGAGGCGAATTCCGCTTCCTGGAGCTCGACGTAGGCGCTCATGCCTTCACGGGCGTAGCCGTGGGCCAGGTCGAACATCGAGTGGTTCAGGGCGTGGAAGCCGGCGAGGGTGATGAACTGGAAGGTGAAGCCCATGGCACCGAGTTCGCGCTGGAACTTGGCGATGGTTGCATCGTCCAGGTGCTTCTTCCAGTTGAAGGAAGGGGAGCAGTTGTAGGAGAGCATCTGGTCCGGGAAGTCGGCCTTGACTGCCTCGGCGAACTTGCGGGCCAGCTCCAGGTCCGGGGTGCCGGTCTCCATCCAGATGAGGTCGGAGTACGGAGCATAGGCCTTGGCACGGGCGATGCAGGGTTCGATGCCGTTGGTGACCTTGTAGAAGCCTTCGGCGGTGCGCTCGCCGGTGATGAACGGCTTGTCGCGGTCATCGACGTCCGAGGTGATCAGGGTGGCTGCCTCGGCGTCGGTGCGGGCGATGACAACCGACGGGGTGCCGGCGACATCTGCTGCCAGGCGGGCGGCGTTCAGGGTGCGAACGTGCTGCTGGGTCGGGATGAGGACCTTGCCGCCGAGGTGGCCGCACTTCTTCTCCGAAGCGAGCTGGTCTTCCCAGTGGACGCCCGAGGCGCCGGAGGAAATCATCGACTTCATCAGCTCGTAGGCGTTCAGCGGGCCGCCGAAGCCGGCCTCTGCATCTGCCACGATCGGGACGAGCCAGTCCTCGACGGACTTGATGCCCTCGGCGTGCTCGATCTGGTCGGCGCGAAGCAATGCGTTGTTGATGCGGCGCACGACCTGCGGAACCGAGTTGGCCGGGTAGAGCGACTGGTCCGGGTAGGTCTGGCCCGAAAGGTTTGCATCGGCCGCGACCTGCCAACCGGAAAGATAGATGGCGCGGAGGCCGGCCTTGACCTGCTGCACTGCCTGGTTGCCGGTCAGGGCGCCCAGTGCGTTGGTGTATCCGCCGGACGGGGCTTCCTCGGTGAGCTGCTTCCAAAGCTTCTGCGAACCGCGCTTGGCCAGCGTGTGCTCTTCCTGGACGGAGCCCTGGAGCTTCACGACGTCTGCTGCCGAGTAATCACGAGTGGTGCCGGTCCATCGCGGGTTGCTTGCCCAATCCTCTTCGATTGCAGCGATGCGGTTCTCGGTCGAATTTTGCTCGGTCATTGCCTTCTCCTTGCTGGATTGCCGGGTGCCGGGCCAGGATCGTCTTCGTGATCCCGGTAGGTTGTTCCGGCGTTCTTTCTGCGTAGGAACTACATTTCCGCACTTTTCCAGAGTCAGCTAGGGGGTCTTGGAGGAAAGATTTGCACTTCTTCGCGAAATCTAAATTTGTGGCCGTGCGCACACTAATCCGGGCGGTAAAGCCGAAAATGCTCCCGGCGCGGGCGGATGCCGGCGAAGAAGAAGGGGATATGCGAGGGACGGCAAGAATCCGCCATCTATAGACCGGTCCGCACCCGCGGTCTCAGTCGTTGCCCGTCGCGGCCCGCAGTGTCTTGCCGGCCACCTGCTGCGGCGTGCCGGATCCGTCGATGATGTGCCAGCCCCCGGCCAGCGCCATCTCCAGGTAGGCCTCCCGCGCCGACCTCAAATAGGAGAGGCTTTCGCTGTCCTCGCCGCGTGCAAGGATCCGGGCGTGGGCGACTTCGGCGGGGACGTCAATCAGGATCGTCGCATCGGGTCGCGGAAGCCGGGCCAGCAGCCACTGCAGAAGGGCGCCCCGGGGAAGCCCGCGGACCGAACGCAGCACCAGCTGACAGGCAATGTGGCGGTCCATGACGGTGGTGCCGGGAAATCCGGAGGCCCGGCCGTGCGCGAGAAGGACATTGAAGCAGCGCACCACCGATTCGAGCCGATTGGCCCATGCGGGCGTCAAAGCGGTTCCGAAGCGATCGCCCACGCGTGACATCCAACGGCGCCCGGCCGGGTTGCGCAGCAGTTGGGCCGGCGTTCCGGAATGGCGCAGCGTCCCGACGAGCGCCTTCGCGGTCGTGGTTTTTCCGGCTCCGTCGATGCCCAGCAACACGACGGTCCGGCGGCGCGGCAACCCCTCGGAAACGGCATCGACGTGCCGAGGGTTCGGTAGCGTGGCGGTTGCCGCGGTCGTGGCTGTGCTCATTGAAGGCAAAGGGCTCCAGGGGTTGGTTTGACGGGATCTCTGCTTGGTTCAACGACCGGTCCCGGCGAATCGATGCCAGCATCGCACTGTGCGTTCTCTGTGAATGGAGATCGGGCGGGCGGGCGTGCGGTGCCTCCCGCTTCCTGCAGGCGGTTCTCATTTGCCTCTCACGGCCACATCATTCTGCTCTCACAAGGCGTTTCTAATGTTGGGAGCATGATCCGCCGCATACTTCTCCTGCTCGTCGTCCTGGCCATTCCGGCCGGACTGGCGACCGCCAGCCAAATCCTGGCAAACACCGCCAACCCGCCGCTGCCGCACCAGCAGCCCATCGTCGTCGAGCTCGCGTCCCCGCTGGCGCCGACCGCGCAGGCCCCGACCGAGGAGCGCAGCCATGGCGAGGACTGATGGGCGCGACCGGCAGGGCTCGGCCGTGTCGGCACGCTGGCGGATCGTCGGCTGGATCGTGCTGACCACCGCCCTGGCACTGCTCGCGGTGACGGTGACGATGCGCTCGGTCATGTCCGGGCAGGTTGCCGAGGCGGCCAACGTGGCCGTCGTGCAGGAGATCGAGGAGTTCCGCACCTTCGCCGCCGAGGGACTGGATCCGCGGACGGCCCGGCCCTTCACCTCGATGGACGCGCTGATGGAGCGCTACCTGGCCAGGCAGCAGCCGCTGGCCGGCGAGGCGATCGTCGGCGTTGCCGGCGGCCGGGTGCTGGCGGCGCAGGGCGTGGCCGATACGACCGGCAACGTCCTGGTCGGCGATGCCGCCCTGGTCGAACGGATCCTGCGCGATGCGCAGACCGCCGGGGTCTACGAGACCGCCCACGGGACGGTGCGCTGGGGCAAGGCCGCGGCCGTCGCCGCCGGCGAGCCGGCAACCACCCCGCCGGAACGCCGCGCGCACCTTGTCGTCGCGCAATTCACCGGGGCCGCGCAGGAAGAGGCAAACCGGCAGGCGGTGCTGCTCTTCGGCGTGGCCGTGGGCGGGCTGGGACTGACCGCCGGGATCGCCTGGCTGGTTGCCCGGCAGATCATGCGCCCGATCCGCACCGTGCGCGAAACCGCCGAGTCCATCACCGCGCACGACCTCTCCGCCCGCATTCCGGTGGACGGCCGGGACGACCTGGCCCAGCTGGCCGAGACGCTCAACGCCATGCTCGACCGGGTGGAGGCCTCGCACCTGGCGCAGCGCCACTTCATTGCCGAGGCCCGCGAGCACCTCAACGAGCCCCAGCGCCGGGTGGCAGCCGCCCTGCGCGAACTCATCGACGAGGACCTGCCGGGTGCCGAGCGCGCCCGCATCGCCTGCGGCGCCCAGGCGCTGATCGGCCGGATGGGACGGACGCTCGCGGACCTCGACGTGCTGGCCCAAAGCGGGAACCCCGGCTTCGTGAAGCCCGCCCGCGTCTCGGTGGGCGAGGTGACGGCGGACGTCGCCGCGGAGGCATCGCGACCCGGGACCCACCCCGAACGGCACTTCCGCATCGAGGCGACCGGCCATGCCGACGCGTGGCTGGACAGGGCCCGCATCGCCGACGCGGTGCGCCAACTCATCGAGAACGCCGTCGGGCACACCGGGCCGGGCGACACCATCCGCATCGGCTCCTCGGTCGACGAAGGATCCGCCAGCTTCTGGGTGGCCAACCCGGGCGCGCCTCTGGACCCGGAGCGGGCACGCGCGCTGCTCGAAAGCTACCGCAGCGCCGCGGGCACGGACCCCGGCATGGGCCTGGGCCTGGCCGTGGTCAAGGCGGTCGCCGAGGCCCACCAGGGCACCGCCTGGGTCGAATCCGGGGACGGAGCGGACACCCGGTTCGGGATCTCGGTGCCGCTGGAGGCACTGGCGCCCGCCCGCCGCCCGGACGACGCTTTCGCCGACCGGCTCGCCAGCACCCTCGGGGAGGAATCGTGAACACCACCGACACCGACACCGCCACCGGCACCCCGGCCCGTTTCCGCTATGCGACGGCGGCCCCGGCAGGCAGGGCGGCAACCGCCAACGCAGACCCGGGGCGGCAGCGCTGGAACCGCCGCCGCTTCGCGGCCCTGCTCGCCGCCGCGCTGCTGGCAGTGTTCCTGCTCTGGTGCGCCGCGAGCGCCTTCGGGCCGGCCGCCGGCAGCGCCCAGGCACTGCCGGCGCAGGGCGCGCTGACGCTGGCCGTCTTTGCCGTCGCAATCTGGCTGTGGATCTTTTCCCCGGTCGGCGACACCTTCGTCGCGCTCGGCGCCGCACTCGTGCTGGTGCTGATGGGCGTGCTGCCCGAGGACGAGCTGTTTGCCTCGCTCGGCGAGGACACCATCTGGCTGCTGCTGGCAGCCTTCGTGATCGCCGCCGGCATCACCGCCACCGGGCTGGCCACGCGGGCCGCGGCCTACATCGTCGCCGGCGCCCGCAGCCCCCGCCAGCTCATCCACCTGACCACCGGGGTGCTGGTCGCCACCGCCTTCGCGGTGCCCTCCACCTCGGGGCGGGCCGCCCTGGCGATCCCGGTGTTCATCGCCCTGGCCCGCGCCCTGCAGGAGCGCCGCCGGGTGGTGCTGGCCCTCTCGCTGGTCTTCCCCTCGGTCATCCTGCTCTCCGCCGTCGCCTCCTACCTGGGCGCCGGGGCGCACCTGATCACCAGCCAGATCCTCACCACCTCCGGATACGAGGGCTTCTCCTTCGCCGGCTGGCTGCTCTACGGGCTGCCGCTGGCCTTCTCCTCCTCGCACCTGTGCGCCGAGTTGGTGCTCCGGCTCTTCACCCGGCCCGGGGACCGGCGCCTGGCGCTGGCGGTGGGCATCGAGCAGCTGCAGGAACATTCCCCGGTCCCGCTCACCGGTCCGCTGACCGTCGGCCAGTCCCGGGCAGCCCTGCTGATTTCCGCGGTCGTGGTGCTCTGGTGCACCGAACCGCTGCACCACCTGCACCCGGCCATCGTCGCGCTGCTCGGCTCCCTGCTCGTGGCCAGCCCCGGCTTCGGCTCGGTGCCCCTGGCCAAGGCGCTGAAGGCCGTGCCGTGGTCGATGCTCATCTTCATGGCCGCCACGCTGACCCTGGGCACCGCGCTGGTCGGGACCGGCGCCGCGCAATGGCTGGCGGCCAGCGTACTGGGCCCGGTCGACGGACTCGGCGCGGCCGCCGGGTGGGTGTTCACCGTCCTGGTGGTCCTCATGTCCGCCGCGGCGCACCTGGTCATCCAGTCGCGTTCGGCCCGCTCCGCGGTGCTGATCCCGCTGGTCGTCTCGCTGGCCCCGGGCCTCGGGGTCAACGCGGTCACGATCGCCTTCGCCTCCACCGCCGCGGCCGGTTTCTGCCACACGCTGACCAGCAGCGCGAAACCCGTCAACCTGTTCTCCGACATCGAGGGCGTGGACACCTACAAGCCCGCGGACCTTTTGCGGCTCAGCGCCGTGCTGGGACCGCTCATGGTCGCCCTCGTGCTGGTCTTCGCCTTCTGGATCTGGCCGGCCATGGGCCTGCCGCTCTTCCTCTAGCCACCCGTCCCCGCCCCCAAGCACCTCCCCAACAGTTAAGGAACCACCACCATGTCCAACGCCCTGCCCCGACGCATCCTCGTTGCACCCTCCGGATTCAAGGAATCCCTCGACGCCGCGGCCGTCGCCCAGGCCATCGGCGCCGGCGTCCGCCGCGCCCTGCCCGGCGCGGTGGTCAAGGCCGTTCCCATCGCCGACGGCGGCGAAGGCACCGCCGAGACCCTCGCCTGCGCCACCGGCGGACGGCTGGTCCCGGCACGGGTCACCGGCCCCGTCGGCGCGCCCGTCGATTCCCACTTCGCGATGCTCGGCGGGGACGCCACCGGCACCGCCGTGGTCGAGATGGCCGCCGCCGCGGGACTGCGGCTGGTCCCGCGGGACCAACGAGACCCCGGGATGACCACCAGTTACGGGGTCGGCGAGCTCATCGCCGCGGCGATCGACGCCGGTGCCGACAAGGTGCTCGTCGGCTGCGGCGACTCCGGCACCTCGGACGGCGGCATGGGCGCGCTGCAGGGACTCGGCGTGCGGATCCTGGACGCCGCCGGACGCGAGGTCCCGGCCGGCGGCAACCACCTGGCGCGCATCGACCGGCTCGATCTTGAGGGGCTGCACCCGGCGATCGCCGCGGGAAACGTTGAAATCATGCTCGCGCTGAACCAGCACAACGTGCTCACCGGCCCGCGCGGCGTGGCCCGGGTCTTCGGCCCGCAGAAGGGCGCCACCCCGGCGCAGGTCGAGGCCATGTCCGCCGGCTTCGAGCACTGGGCGGCGGTGCTGCGCCGCGATGCGCTGGAATCCGCCCGCGGCACCGACTTCGCCAACGCGCCGGGAACCGGTGCCTCGGGCGGGCTTGGCGCCGGGCTGGCCGCCCTCGGGGCGGTGCTGATGCCGCGCTTCGAGGCGATCCTGGACTCCGGGCTGGCCGGCATCGACCTGGACGGGCTGCTGCGCGGTGCCGATTTGGTGATCACCGCCGAAGGCGCCATCGACTTCCAGACGCCCCGGGGCAAGGTCCCCGCCGAGGTCGCCCGCCGGGCGGCGCTGCACGGGGTGCCCGTGGTGGCGCTGGCCGGGACGCTGGGCAAGGGCTGCCGCGACGTCCACGACATCGGGATCGACGCCATCGCCTCCATCGTACCGATCCCGATGACGCTGCAGGAAGCGGTGGACGACGGGGAGCGCCTGCTCATCGAGGCCGCGGAGCGCTTCATGCGCACCATCATCCTGGGCGCCTCCATGGCGGCCGCCCGGCTGAGCCCGCGCGACGCCTGGTAGCCGGCCCGGTCCGGGCGGGATGGCCCGCAATGCGAGGGCCGAACTGTCCGGGCGGGCCGCGCGCCGGGGCCAACAGGCCGGCAATCCCGGTTCTTGCCCAACGGGTTGGGTGCTGGGGATGTCTAGAAAGGTAATGGGGTGCTGCGATGCTTCAGAAAAGTTCACCTGAAGAACCGGTGAGCTCCAAAGCTCGGCCTAGCTCCCCAGCGCAGGAAAGACATTGCGACGGGTGGCTAAGGCGGAGTAGATTGAAACCAGAAGTTTCGAATATTTCGAATATTGACGGGATGAGTCCGTGAGTACAATGCTGGCAAAACAGACATATTTATCGGACGACGCCGACCAGGACCAAGAGTTCTTTCGGTTCCTGAAGGCTAGCGTTTCGATGGAACAGGCCGCTCCAACGCTTGTTGCCGCCGACGGAAGACAGCATCAGGTGCCTCATGAACTGTTTGACGCGCTTCTCCAGATTGCTGAGGCGCTTTCAGCCGGTCGGGGCGTCACCGTCATGCCGACGGACACCCGGATGACGACTCAACAAGCCGCCGACTTCCTCGGGTATTCGAGGCCAACCTTGGTGAAACTTCTCGAGAGAGGCGAGATTGCTTTCTCCAAGGTGGGCCGTCATCGCCGTGTGATGTTGCGGGATCTTGTTGAATACGAAAGTGAAGCGCGGAGCAAACGCCGTTCCGCTTTGGACGAGCTGGCAAGGGAATCTGCCCGCGACGGTTCCGTCCGCCGAGTCCCCGACGGACACTCGACCCGATAGCCGTGCCCTTCCCGGTCCTTATGGATACATGCGTCCTGCTGCCAATAACACTTGTCGATCTGCTACTCCGGCTGGCCGAGGCCAAGACGTATCGGATCCTCTGGTCGGAAGAAATTCTCGTCGAACTGGAACGAAATCTGATACTCAAGATCGATCTGGAACCAACGTCGGCGCGACGAAGAATCAACGCCATGCGTGAGCATTTCCCGGACGCACTCGTGGAGGATTACGAAAGCCTGACCGGGGTAATGACCTGCGACGAAAAAGACCGGCACGTTCTTGCGGCAGCCGTGCGAGCAAACGCCGAGCTGTTGGTGACGTTCAATTTGAAGGACTTTCCGCCCGCCTCGAGTAAACCCTTCGAGGTGGAAGTTGTTGGCCCGGATGATTTCCTGCTTGACCAGTTGGATCTCCACCGGTCTGCTGTTCTTCGCTGTCTTGAGCAGCAGGTCGCCGCGTATCAGGATCCGGCGCTGACCATGGCCGAATGCCTGTCGCACTTGGAACAATGCGGCCTTCCGCTATTCGTGGCGGCCATCAATGAGCTGACTGAAGGCGCGGGCGCCGGTCAGGATTGACTGTCGGGATCGAATACCGGCACCTCAGCAGCAGGATTTTCGTTATCTAGGGCCGTCACGGTATTGCCATTGCCCATACTGCTCGATGGGCGGTATGGGGAGCGCCCCATCCCGGGTTGGTCCCCCCGGGACCGGCGGAGTCCGGCCGCAGCCGCATGAGACGAAGCGGCCGTGCCCTATCGCGGCCGATGTGCGTCGGCTAGGCTGGCCGCGCCGGGGTCCAGTGCCTCGTCCGCCGACCAAGGAGGAAGCATGAATGCGGTCAACTGGGATTCCGTCCCCGTGGCAGACCCGCCTCCAGGCGCGGTCGAGGTGCCACTCAGCGGCTTCGGATTCCTCGCCGTCGCCGGCATTCTGGAGCTCGGAGTGCCGGACGCCGTCTATTGCCTGCCGCGCGAGGCCCGTCCCGGGGGCGTGCCGGATTCCGGGACGGTACCCGAAGACATCTCCGTCTTCCTGGCCGACGCGGGCATCCGTGGCCCCGCAGACCCGCTGGCCCACTGCTGGTTCATCGTCCCGCCGCCGTCAATGCCCACGGAAGGTTTCTGGGAGGCGCTGGACGAAGCCGAACCGCTGCGCCAAGCGGGGGCAGGCCCCCTGGGCCGCCTCGAGGGCCTGCGTGCGGCGTTGCAGGTGCTCTACTCCAACAGCTGACCGATCCGCATGCCGTTCGTGGCAACGCCACGGGGCCGGCCGATCCCTGGCCCGCGATGGCCCCCATGCCTCACCTGAAAGGTGAAGCAACTGCAAGTCGCCAGGTGTGCCTTGTCGGCGACCGGTTGCATGGTTCCCTAACGTCCAATGGGCTTGTGATTTGCGCCACAAGCGCGCGGCGAGTAAGTTATGACTGCAGTCACAAACAACTTGCCGTTGACGCGTGGCGGGAGAGTCCCGTTCACACCATGGACGGGCGCCGTAGGAGCAATTCCTCCCGGGAAACTCTCAGGCCCCCGTACCGCCACGAAGAGGCAAATCTGGAAAGCAGCACGTTGCAATGCGTGCTCACCGAAGGAGCAAGTCCTGGCCCCGCGCGGGGTAGGGATGAAAACTCTCAGGTACGTATACAGATTGGGGAGGATCCAAGAACAGCGCGGCCTCGGCCGCGCACGATTCGGGAGTTCCTCCATGTTGCCAACCATCCACGCCACTGCCCGGTTGTCCACCGGCGCGCCCGCCGGCCTGCTCCAAGATCCTGCTGTGTTGGATCCGGGGTGTGCCGCGGGCTTCGCCGCTGGGCTCTCCTGCAAGCGCACCGGCGTGGGAATGGTTGCCTCGGAGAACCACGCGGAGGACTCGATCCAGAGCCTCACCCCACACGGCGATGACCACCAGGAAATCGTCCGTGACACGCCACCGAAGCACCGGTACCCATCTGGAAGGCAACAGCATGAGCAGCAATAGTTCCGCGCCCCACCTCGAACGTGGGCTCTCCAACCGCCACATCCAACTGATCGCGATCGGCGGGGCCATCGGCACCGGCCTGTTCATGGGATCGGGCAAGACCATTGCGGTCGCCGGCCCGTCCGTGATCTTCGTGTACATGATCATCGGCTTCATGCTCTTCTTCGTGATGCGCGCCATGGGCGAACTGCTGCTGAGCAACTCCAACTACAAGAACTTCTCCGACTTCGCCGGGGACATCCTGGGTCCGTGGGCGGCATTCTTCACCGGCTGGACCTACTGGTTCTGCTGGGTGGTCACCGGCATCGCCGACGTCGTGGCGATCTCCCACTACGTGGCGTTCTGGTGGAAGGACCTGCCGCTGTGGATCCCCGCCGTCACCTGCATCCTGCTGCTGGTGGCCCTGAACCTCCCGAGCGTGAAGAACTTCGGCGAGACCGAGTTCTGGTTCGCCCTGGTCAAGATCGTCGCCATCGGCGCGCTGATCGTCGTCGGCCTGGTCATGGTCATCACGGGCTTCGAGAACAACGGCGCCACCGCCTCCTTCGCGAACCTCTGGAACGACGGCGGGATGTTCCCGACCGGCTTCATGGGCTTCGTCGCCGGCTTCCAGATCGCCGTGTTCGCGTTCGTCGGCATCGAGTTGGTGGGCACCACCGCTGCCGAGACCAAGGACCCGGAAAAGACCCTGCCCAAGGCGATCAACTCCATCCCGGTCCGCATTCTCTTCTTCTACGTCGGCGCGCTGGTCATCCTCATGGCGGTCCAGCCGTGGAACCTGTTCAACGCCGAGGAATCCCCGTTCGTGGGCATGTTCGCCATGGCCGGCCTGGCGGGTGCCGCGGGCATCATCAACTTCGTGGTGCTCACCTCCGCAACCTCGAGCGCCAACTCCGGCATCTACTCGACCTCCCGCATGGTCCACGGCTTGGCAGAGGAGGGCGACGCGCCCAAGGGCTTCGCCAAGCTCTCGAGGACCAAGGTTCCGCGCAATGCCCTGCTGTTCTCCTGCATGTTCCTGCTCGCCGGCGTGGCCCTGCTCTACGCCGAGGGCGGCGTGGCCGAGGCCTTCACCTTGGTCACCACCATCTCGGCGCTGTGCTTCATGTTCGTCTGGTCGATCATCCTGATCAGCTACCTGATCTACCGCAAGCGCCGCCCGCAGTTGCACGCCGAGAGCAAGTTCAAGATGCCCGGCGGAACGTTCATGCCCTACGTGGTGCTGGCCTTCTTCGGCTTCATCCTCTGGGCGCTGACCACCCAGGCCGACACCCTGGCCGCGCTGCTCTTCACCCCGATCTGGTTCGTGGCACTGGGGATCGGCTACGCGATCATGCGCAGCAAGCCGCGGCACGCCGAGCTGCGTGCCCTGCACTCGGCCAAGGTCTCCCAGGAGCGCATGCTCGCCGCATCGTTCAATGGCGGCCCTGTCGCCCAGGAGGCGGAAGAGAAGGAGCCTGCCGCGCGGTAACACCTGCCGCGCAGCAACACCGGGCGCCATCCGGCGCCCCCGATTCCGGTAAGACGTCGGGGCCGCCTCCTTCGGGGAGGCGGCCCCGACGTCTTGCTGCGTCTGCCCGCGCTACAGGACGTGTGAGGCGACGAGCTGCGAGAGCGCGCGCACATCGACCTTGCCCTTGAATTCGAGGCGGACCTTGCCCAGGGAACTGAACCACAGATCCAGCTCGGCGTCGAGGTCGAAGGTTCCGGCGGTTTCCACCGAGAACGCCTGGACCTTGGAATACGGCAACGACGTGTAGTCGCGCTTCTTGCCCGTGAGGCCCTGGATGTTCACCGCGATGAGCCGCTTGTTGGTGAAGACCACGTAGTCCCGCGCGCCCTTGAAGGCGGCGAGCAGCTCCTCGCCCTGGACGAAGAGGGGCGTGACTTCCCCCGCCACGTCACCGGGGTTGCAGGGGCTGAGCTTGAACACGGAGGCATTGTTGAAATCGATCATGCCCCGACCCTACCCAGCCGCACGGACAGTCGGTGCATTGCGGCGCAGCTACGCGCGGGCGAGCAGGTCCTCGCCCAGGTCGGCGCGCCGGTAGAAGACCTCGCGGCCTGCGCGAATGGTGTCTGTCAGGCCGGAGGCCGCCATCACCTTCAGGTGCCCGTTGACGGTTCCCGCCGCCAGGTCCAGGATGCAGGCCAGCTGGGTGGTGGTCATGGGCAGGTCGAGCTGGGCCAGGATCTGCGCCCGGGTGTGCCCGAGCAGCAGTGCCACCGGGGAATCCTTGACCTCCCGCGTGTTTTCCCAGAGCCGGCCGACCCCGCGCGGGGCGTAGGTCAGCGTCGGGACGAACGGGTCCACGTCCAGCACCAGCGTGCGCGGCCAGACGAAGGCGCTGGGAACCAGGATCAGCCCGTTGCCCGGGGACGCATGGTGGCTGCCGTCGCAATGGGCGGTGACCTCGATGCCGTCGGGCGTCAGGCGCACACTGGGGTGCAGGGTGTTGAAGACCTGGTGGATGCCGTGTTCGGCCAGCAGGGCCAGCCGGTAGTCGAGATCCGCCAGCAGCATGGCGCGCAGCCGCGGCCAGAATGGTTCCACCGCGGTTTCCCAGTACCAGCGCAGGGCCGCAACAATGCGGGTGCTTGCGGACCCCGGGTCCTCGCGGATGGCGCGCACCTCCCTCAACCGGTCCTCCTCCAATTCGGTGGCGAACAGGTGGTCGAGATCGCGGACCCACAATTCCGGGGCGACGGCACCGACAGCGGCGAGGCCGGCTTCGAAGGTGTCCTGCCGCAGGGGAGTGGGCGTCAGGGAATCGGCGATGTAGCCGGTGGGGCGGATCAGCGTGGTCAGCAGCCGCAGGTGGTCCCGCTTGTCCGGATCGCCGGAGGCGAGAATGCGCGTGGTGGCATCGGTGATCCATGGGCGGTGCATGCGGGTGCCCAGCTGGAGGGCGCGCACGCTGGTGACCGTTTCCCACAGGGGCGAGATGGTGAATCGCACCCGGGTCAGGTCCTCGGCCGACAGGCTGATCTGCATGTAAATCAGTCTAGGCCCGGGCCCGCCCCGGGGTAAGGATTCGGAAATGGCCGAATGGTGGCCGTACGGCGTTGGCGGTTTCAGGATGGACGCATGAGCACAACAACCGAAGCGTTTTCAGCCCAAACATTCATCGACCACGCCGCCACCGCCCGGCACCTGGCCCGGAAGCGAACCAAACGGGCAGCAGCCCACGCCGCCCCGCGGCACTCTCGCCTGGCCCGGATCCTGCTGGACACCTCGGCCGAACAGGAGGCACTGCTGCGGGAGAACCGCGAGCGTGCCTGGCTCGAGCTCGCCGGGGTCGTGGCCGGCAGGATCTGAGCCATCCTGGGCCGCCTCGATGCCCCTACTGCGGCACATGCGTGTTGGCTAGTCGGGCAGCGCGGGCTCCCTTGCCCCGTCCGCCGGCCAAGGAGGAACGATGCCAGCCATCGACTGGGACTAAGTGGCAGAGCCCCCGCCCGGTGCGGTTGAAGGTCTCGTTCGCGGCCGCTGCGGCGACCGAATGATCCCAACCGTTGCATTGGCTGCATGCCCGCTGCATGGACGTGCAAACCTTGAGCAAGGGCGGCAAAGGGTTCCTGCCAAGTGCTCTTCGACGTTCCCGCCGCAGTTGTCAGCGATCCAAGGTCCGCGTCGCCGAAACGATTCCCTTTGACAACGACGCCGTACTCCGGGCGGTGCGCTTCCCTTGGCGAGGCGGCCCGATGTCAAGTCGCTGCGTGCCGCCCGCGGTCGGCGGGCACCGCGGGCTCCGGGTTCCAGGTCCGCTTGGTTTCGAGATACCAGAAGTAGGTGAAGAGCGCGATCTCGTACCATTCGACCAGGAAGAGGGCCTGCTTGACGCCGACGGCCGTCAGGACCGGCAACGCAACGACGCCCAGAAGCATCATGACCAACAGCGCGGCGTAGTGTGGTGCCCGCCCGCCGCTGGTGTCGGTGGCGCTGAGCCGGCCACTGCCCAGGTGGCTGGCGATCGCGATGCCCATGCTGCCGATGAGCAACAGCGTCGCCGCCACGTGGACGCCGACAAACTCCGTACCCTCAATCGTCCGCCACACCAGCAGCACCAAGAACCCGGCCAGCAGCACGGAGCTTGCAACGGTCAGCACGCGGGTCCACTTGCTTTGCATCAATGACCGGGGACCCCGGTTCATGGTCTTGAAATCGAGCCAGACGAAGGCCGTGGCCACGACGAGCAGCGCGAGCACGCCGACCTGGATGGAATGAACCAGCTTTTGCGCTCCGGCGGCATCGAGGTTTTCGAGCGTTTCGCCCAGTTTGGTGGGGACAAGGGCCACGAACATCGCGTAGAAGCCGGCCAGATTCAGCGCATAGTCTTCCAGCGGGGGACCCTTGTAGACCACCAGCAGCACGCCGGTGGCCACCAGCATCGCCACGAACAGGTCCCTGGCGGGACCAAGATAGTAGGAGCTGATGGAATCCTCGATCGTCCCGGTCCAGAATCCGTAGATGACGATGGCGACCAGCAGCAGCAGTGGAATGACCAGAAGCATCAGCCTCAGATAGCGCAACGTGTCCCGGCCCTGGTGCTCGTCCGTAATTGTGTGCATGCCTGATTGTGCAACAGCAATGGGGGTCTGGCTAGGACATACCGGTGCGCTGGGGGAGTGTGTCGGCTCGGTGGATGCAGCGACGTGGGCTCGTGCGGCCGTGCGCGGCGGTTCCCGCCGACGACCGGGATCGACGGCGGGAACCGGGCTTCAAGGGGGCTGGCAGTGCCCGCGGGTTCAGCGCCAGCCAGCTCGTCGGGCTCTCCGGCGTAGGACTTGCCGATGACCGCGCGCAGCGACGCGAAGGTGCTGCGGTTGACCGAGACGCGCGGCTCCTGCTGGTGCCCGGCTTCCTTCCAGGTCTGCCGGTAGAGCTCGATCTGCTCAGACTGCTGGACGTGGAAGGACTTGCCGTACTCGTCGTCCGATAAGTGTGGAGCCTTGCGAGTTCATGCCCAATTTCGCGGACCAGACGGCGGTCGCGTTGGAGTCGGAGCCCAAACACATGCGCTGGCGCAGACGCTCTGAGTGACGGCGGCGGGGGCGGATCCTAAGCGATTTGCTTCATCGTTCCACGTAAAGTGTCCGACCCTACCTTGATATCGAAGAGATTGGGGCCGCCAATACTAGACTGCGAGTTCTGCGATGGCACGTACTGCGCGAGCGGCTTCGGCGCCCTTTTTCAAGAAATGCTCGAAGTAGAACTTTTCGTGGTCGGGGGTGGAGTGGAAGTGGTGCGGTGTCAGACTCACGGAGAATGTCGGCACGTTCGTGTCCAGCTGCACGCGCATGAGGCCTTCGACCACTGCCTGGGCGACGAAATCATGCCGGTAGATTCCGCCATCGACAACGAGCGCCGCCGCGACAACGGCGTCGTACTTGCCCGAATCGGCCAGACGCTTGGCCTGCAGCGGCATCTCGAAGGCCCCGGGCACGGTAACGACGTGGGTCGTGTGGGACTGGCCCGCTGCTTCCATGTCCTGCTTGAATCCGATCAGGCTCTGGTCCACTATGTCCGAATGCCAGCCGGCCTTGATGAACGCGACCTTCAACTGCTTGCTCATGGTTCTCCTCTGTCAGATTTCGGGATTTGAAAAATGCTAGTTGTTCTCAGTTAGGGACATCTTTGTCGAGCAGCGCGCGGTTCGTCGCGAGATCCGTGATCAGGATGTTGATCCAACCGCCACGCACGGCCCCGGATATCGCCTTAAACTTCAGGGATCCGCCGGCGATACCGATGAGGCGGGGAACGGAGCGACGCCCGCCGCTTCCTTGAGCGACCTGGACACCCTGGACTGGGACATGCCAAGCGTCGAAGCGATCGCCGGTTGACGCATGCTCTGCTCGTGGTACATACGAGCGTCTTTGGTCAGCAACCGCAGCCGTTCGAGGCTCCGCCGGCCACCGAGGCTGCGGGGGACTTCGTTCATGAATTCATCCTAGGTGAGCATTTTTCAGTCGAAGCAATTGGCAAGTCATTCCGTCGAACGTTTCCCCGAATCTTCGGGATTCCGGTTGCCGGCGAAAGCTTATTCCCGGTCCAGTGGAATTGGAACTTTCTTGGCCACGCTCCCACAGCGAACCAATGCTGTTGTCGGCCCTCAGGTTAAGGCGTCAATCCATTGGTCATGCGATCGACAAAGCCCGTCCGTGCACCTTGGGGCCAGCGGATTCCTTGGCACGCAATGCCGGCTTGGCACGCAATGCCGGCTTGGCAGGCAACGCCGTGCCGGTGCTCCTGGGCGGGAGCACGGAAACGGCCTGGAACTGGCGGTGGGATCAGCGCCAGCCGAGCAAAGGTGCCACGTGCGTCAGGATCGATTCGATGACGTGGGCGTTGTACTCGACGCCGAGCTGGTTCGGGACCGTGAGCAGCAGGGTGTCCGCCGCGGCGATCGCCTCGTCCTCGGCCAGCTTCGCCGCCAGCTCGTCGGGTTCCCCGGCGTAGGACTTGCCGAAGACCGCGCGCGTCTTCGCGTCGATGTTGCCGACCTGGTCAGAGCTGTAGCGGTCGCGGCCGAAGTACTCCCAATCGCGCTCGTCCGTCAGGGCAAAAATGCTGCGGCTGACCGAGACGCGCGGCTCGCGCGTGTGGCCCGCTTCCTTCCAGGCCTGCCGGTAGAGCTCGATCTGCTCGGCCTGCTGGACATGGAAGGGTTTGCCGCTCTCGTCGTCCTTGAGCGTGGAGCTTTGCAGGTTCATGCCGAGCTTTGCCGCCCAGACGGCAGTGGCGTTGGAGCCGGAGCCCCACCAGATACGCTCGCGCAGGCCTTCCGAATGCGGCTCCACGCGCAGCAATCCCGGAGGGTTGGGGAACATCGGGTTGGGGCTCGGTTCTGCGAAGCCCTCGCCCGTGAGCACCTCGAGCAGGCGTTCGGTGTGCCGCCGGCCCATGTCGGCGTCGGTCTCCCCGTCGGCGGGGGAGAAGCCGAAGTGGCGCCACCCATCGATGACCTGCTCGGGTGAACCACGGCTGATGCCCAGCTGCAACCGGCCGCCGGAGATCAAATCCGCCGCACCGGCATCCTCGGCCATGTAGAGCGGGTTCTCGTAGCGCATGTCGATGACGCCGGTGCCGATCTCGATGCGGCTGGTCCGCGCCCCGATCGCGGCGAGCAGCGGGAAGGGGGAGGCGTGTTGCTGGGCGAAGTGGTGGACGCGGAAGTAGGCGCCGTCGGCACCGAGCTCCTCGGCCGCAACCGCGAGGTCGATGGCCTGCAGCAGCGAGTCGGACGCGCTGCGCGTGCCGGACTGCGGGTGGTCGGTCCAATGGCCGAATGACAGGAATCCGATGTTCTTCACAACCCAAGCCAACACGGCCGTGGCCGTTCCTATTCCACCCGGGGGCCGCGCGGGGCGTTCCGGCGCGCCGCCGGCCTAGTGCCGTTCCGCGAGCCGCGCGGCCAGCAGCGATCCGATGGTGAAGGCGAGGGTCGCCGCGAGTACCAGGACCAGCGGCATGGTCCAGGATCCGGTGGTGCTGTTGAGCCAGCCGGCCAGCGGCGGGGCGCAGGTCGCTGCGAGGTAGCCGCCGCCCTGGACGCGTGCGGACGCGCTGGCGGTCTCGGCGTTGCTTTTCGCGACGCGGGGGATGATCGAGAAGATTGCCGTGAAGCCGCCGCCCTGGGCCACGCCGCCGAGGATGGACCAGAGCACGAAGGCCTCCGGGGCCGCGAGCAGGCCGATCGGCAGGGTGACCCAGAACAGCGCAATGACGGCCGTGGCGATCCACAGCTTGGTGCGCGCTGCCAGCAGCGGCACCCCGAACGCCCCGACGACCGCGGCGATCTGGAACAGCGAAGCCGTCGCGCCCGAGGAAGCCGGGGCCAGACCGCGGGTGTCGGAGAGCAGCAGGGGCAGCCAGGCGGTCGTGGCGTAGTAGGCGGCGGACTGGCCGCAAAAGGCCAGGACCAGCAGTGCAACGACGCGCCGAAAGCGGGTCCGATCGTGGGCGGTGCGTTTCGTGGCAGCGGCGGCCCCGGGTCCGTCATGGACGTTGCGTGGCTCGGCCATGCGGGTTGCCTCGGGCACCGGCGGGAGAGCTCCCGCCATCCCCGCGCGCCGCTGGCGCAGCAGCCAATAGGCAATTCCGGCGGCGGTCACCACGCCCCAGGCCGCGATCGCCCAGCGCCATCCGATAAGGGCGGCCAGCGGCGCGGTGCCCAACAGCGTGGCCATCGAGCCGATGTTCATGGTGGCGGAGTATGCGCCGGTGGCGGCGGAGATGCGGTTCCAGGGCACATCCCGGCGGATCAGCACGGGGACGGCGATGTTCCCCAGGGTCATGGCCGCACCGATCAGCACGGTTCCGGCCAGGACCACCCAGGCCGGACCGAGCGAGCGGATGACGGTCCCGGCCAGCACGCCGGCCAGGCACAAGACGATGGTGGCTTCCGGGCCGAAGCGGCGGATGCTGCGCGTCGCCAGCGGGGTGGCGAGCGCGAAGAGCAGGACCGGCAGTCCGGTCAGCAGCCCGGCCCCGACCGCGCTGAGTCCGGTGTCGGCCGTGATGTCGGGGATCACCGCGGTGGGCGCGATGATCGGTGCGCGCAGGCTCAAGGCCACGACCACGATGCCGGCGATGACCCACGGCAGGGCCGTGCGTGGTGCTGGACGGCGATGCGTGGCGGGGCTCCTTCGGGTTCTTCGGACGCGGCGGCCTGTTCGCGCCGGAGTCCTTCACTCAGCCTATCGGAGCCTGTGCCCGTCGTTCCGAACCGTGGCGGGCGCCACGGAATTCACCGTAACAAACATCAGACGTCTAATGTTTAATCATGAGCTCAGAGACGACCCGGCAACCACCCCGCCCACCGCAGGCCGTGGAGGATGTTGCCGGCGAAATGGCCGAGGTCGAGGCGGCCGTCGGTGCGCCGGTTGCCGGACCGACGCCCGCAAGGCGAAATAGCTGGGTCATCGGGGCCTTGACCGTGGCCGCGGTGGTCCTGGTCGGCCTGAACCTGCGCGCCGGGATTGCCTCCGCGGCTCCGCTCTATCACGACCTGGAAAACCTGCTCGGATACGGCACGCTGGTGGCTTCGCTGCTGCCCACCGTCCCGGTGCTGTGTTTCGCCTTCGCCGGGGCGGGAACCGCCTGGTTGGTCAAGCACACCGGACTTGAGCGGGCGATCGGCATTGCCCTGATGCTGCTGACCCTGGGCCTGGCCGTGCGTGCCTTCGAATCCACCTGGCTGCTGCTTGCCGGCACGGTGTTCGGCATGTGCGGGCTGGCCATCTGCAACGTGGCCATGCCCTCCTTCATCCGCGAGCATCACGCAAGCCGGACGGCGGCCATGACCGCCACCTACACCGTCACCATGTCGGTGGGTGCGACCAGCGCCGCGGCACTGAGCGTGCCGATCGCCGGGCTTTTGGGATCGCCCACGCTCGGACTGGCCGCCTGGGCGATCCCGGCGGCCCTCGCGCTGCTGGTCTTCCTGCCGCTGGCCATCCGGGGAAGTCGCACTGCCGGACCCGCCGGACCCCACATCTCCCCGTGGCCCATGCTGGCCACCCGCAAGGGCCTGCTGTTCACCTCGGTCTTTGCGGTCCAGTCGCTGCTGGTTTACACGCTGTTGAGCTGGTTGCCGCACATCCTCATTTCGCGCGGATCGGATGCCGCCACGGCGGGCTTCATGCTGGGCCTGGTGCAGGCCGTCAGCATCCCCACGGTGTTGCTCTTGTTGTGGATGGCCTCGAAGCCGCGGCTCTTGCGCCCCGCCTTCATCTTGACCTGCGGGTGCGCCGTCGCCGGCTTCACTTCCCTGCTGCTGCTCCCCGTCGCGTTCTCCGTGGTCCCGGCGGTCCTCACCGGCCTGGGGCTGGGCATCTTCCCGCTGTTGATGCTGATGATCAGCCGCAGCGGCGAGAGCGCGGCCGAAACCACCGCACTGTCGACCCTGGCTCAGTCCGTCGGTTACCTCGTCGCCGCGGCCGGCCCGTTCGGGCTCGGGCTGTTGCAGGGGGTTCTTGGCTCCTGGACGGTTCCGCTGGTGATCCTCGTCGGTGTCGCCGTGGTGCAGTTCGTCCTGGGGTACCGGCTGGGCGGAATCGGGCGGAAAAAGGTCGTCCCGGTGGAGGTGCGGGCATGAGCGCGCCAGGTTTGCGGCCGCCGTTGGCCGACGAGGTCGTTGCCCGGCTGCGCGACGCCGTCGCGTCGGGCCGCTGGGCGGTGGGGGAAAAAATCCCTTCCGAACCCGAGCTCGTGGCGGAATTCGGGGTGTCCCGCGGCACCCTGCGCGAGGCCGTCAAGGCACTCGCCCACGCCGGCCTGTTCGAGGTGCTGCGCGGGGACGGCACCTACGTGCGGGCCACCAGTGAAATCAGCGGCACCGCCCAGCGGGTCTACCGCGAACACGCGGACGAGGACGTGCTCCAGGTGCGCTTCGCCCTGGACACGCAGGCCGCCCGGCTTGCTGCCGGATCCGCGGATGCCGACGTGGTCGCCGACCTGCGCACGCTGTTGGTGCGGCGCCGCGAGAGCTGGGCGGCCGGCGACTACGCGGCCTGGTCGGCAGCGGATTGGGAATTCCACCTGAGCGTGGCCGAGGCCTCCGGCAACCCGCTGCTGCACGAACTCTACGAAAGCTTCGGGGACGTCTTCCACGGGACCAAGATGGTCCAGCGGCTCGAAGCCGGTTTCGACGGCTGCCTGGCCACCGGCCACGAGGAGCTGCTCGACGCGATCGAAGCCGGGGACGGCGAAGCCGCCGTGCGCACCGTCATCGCGAACCTCGACTACTGCATGGGCTGGATGCCCGGGAAGTAGCCGCACCAACGGCATCGGTGCGGCACATCGGTGCAGAGCCCTACATGAAGACGCGGAGGCCAACATGTCTTGCCCGACTTCGCTCTTTCTGGACGTCCAGAAATTTCGGTCCGCAGCCGCAGCAATAGACTGGGGCCATGCCGATTCTGAACAAGGACATGACCTTTTGTATTTCGTTGGCTGCTCGGCCCAGCAACAACGGGACGCTGTTCCACAACCACCTCTATGACCAGCTGGGGCTGAACTGGGTCTACAAGGCATTCGCCCCCACCGATCTGGCCCAGGCCGTGGCCGGCATCCGTGGTCTGGGCATTAGGGGCGCCGCCGTGTCCATGCCCTACAAGGAAGCGGTGATCCCGCTCGTTGACCATGTGGCCGCGTCAGCCGCGGCCATCGAGTCGGTGAACACCATCGTCAATGACAACGGCGTGCTCACGGCCCACAACACCGACTACTCGGCTGTGGTTGAACTGCTGCGGATCCACGACGTTTCCCCTGCCCTGAGAACCGTGGTCCGAGGCTCCGGCGGCATGGCCAAGGCCGTGGTCGCGGCACTGCGGGACTCCGGTTTTGGCGACGTTGTGGTGGTGGCCCGGAATGAAACTGCCGGGCGGGAGCTGGCCGAGGCATATGGCTTCGAGTGGGCAGCGGAAGCCTGCGACGGGGCGGAACTGCTGGTCAACGTCACGCCCATCGGCATGGCCGGCGGCACCGAGGCGGACCAGCTGCCCTTCACCCCTGAGCAGGTCGCGGCGGCCCGGGTGGTTTTCGACGTGGTTGCCACGCCGGTTCAGACCCCGCTCATCCGCGCCGCACGCAGCGCGGGGAAGCGGGTCGTGACCGGAGCGGACGTGGCAACGCTGCAGGCCGTGGAGCAGTTCGTTCTCTACACCGGGGTGACGCCCACCGAGGAGCAGGTTCTCGCGGCCCGCGAATTCATGCTGGAAAACACGCAAACCACCTAGCGTCGACTTACGACACACGAGAACTTCGTCCTCGCCGACCTCGACCCTTGAACAGGGTCAATGACAGGGAAACGATGGCACATACGCCGGCGGTGCACGTCGGTCGCGGTGACCTCCGCGGTGTGCTCGCCGACCGCCAGATCGGTGGGCAGCGCCAAGCGCCACAGGTGCATCGATCTGTCGGCCAAGCCGCCGCCGTGGACGAACTGTTCCGCGATGGCCACGGGGTCGGAGTACTCGGCGCCCACCAGCGGGGTTTCACCGCGCAGCTGCTGGGTCCGCGAGGCGACTACCGGCTCGCCACCGTCGATTTCGACCTCGACCGCGGATCCGGTTGATCCCATCCAGAAGTTGGTGGTCAGCCAGGCCTGGTCGGCCAGTTCGGTCTGGGACACCGCCAGCGGGTTCTCCAGCTCCGGAGCCGAACCGCGCGGCACAGTGATGTTCTCTGCATACCAGGCCCGGTAACTCGGGGTGTTCAGGCCAATGGTCATCTGTTCGGACCCATCGCCGCCTCGGATGGTGAACCGCTCGGTGACCTCAGTGTTCTTGATGTCGAGGGTCAGCACGCCTGGCGGGGTGCCGTCGCGCTGGACGGACGTCGGATAGCCTCCGTCCAGGACCCGACCGCCGTACCAGTGGCCCGACACCGCGGGCACGGTCAGGTGCGTGAACGGCAGGCCGGCCTCGCCGACTTCGTCGCGCCACCCGGCCATCAGGTCGCCCGCACGAAGGTTCTCCGCCATGTGGGTGTGCCCGCCCAGCGAGACGACCTCGCGGCCCTCAAGGATCTCGTAGATCTCCCGCAACTGCTTCGTGGTGTGGGAGTTGCTGTAGTAGAACTCGAGCAGCGGGCTGTGGCCGGCCAGCACGATCACCTTGTTTCTCGGGACCTGCGCGATGTCGGCGCGCAACCATTCGAGCTGGCGTTCTCCGAGCCCGTAGGTGTAGTCGCCCTTCTTGGCCGGCACCTTCGTCGGGTACTCGATGTTGCTCAGCGCCACGACGTGCGCCTTGCCGGAGTCGTAGGAGTAGTACTCCGGCCCGAACTGGGCGCGGAAGGAGTCGAACTCGTGTTCCCCGTCAAGCGCGTCGAAGTCCAGGTCGTGGTTGCCGGGCAGGAAACGTGCCGGGCCGTTGAGCATGGAGGTCAGTTCGCGGGTCTGGGTGAAGACGGAGAGATCGTCGCCGACCACGTCGCCGATGAACAGGGCGCCGCAACCTGCGTAGTCCTCGCGCGCGGCGAGATCCGCGAATACGCCGTTGCGGGCGTACTCGACCTCCTTCTGGTTGTAGGTCTGGATGTCTGCGCCAATGGCACAGTGCTGCTCGGGCGACTGGGTCAGCGTGCTTTGGGACAGAGGGAAGTTGACCGCGTCCGGGAGGGCGCCGGTCGGGGCGATGCCGCCGAATTTCAGCGCCGGGGAACCTTCGGGCAGGTGGTTGTAGAAGAACTGGGCGATGTTGTCCTTATCGACAGGTACCTGGTAGCCGCGCGGCTGGGTGACGAACACCGTCATGTTGTCGAAAGCCGGAAGTTCGTAGCGTCCGTTTGAGTCGGTCTTGGCGATCTCGCGTCCGTTGGACACGCTCACGCCGTTCAGGCCGGGCTCGTTGCCGTCGTGCCTGGAGTTCTTGTTCTTGTCGTCAAAGACGACCCCGTTGAGTTGTTCCTGGTTGTTGGTTCCGGTCGGTGCAACGACCTCGACGGCACCGCGGTAGGCGGTTGCGTCCCAGTCGGGCTGGGTGGGGGCCGCGCCCGCGCTGGATGAAAGCAGGGTGCCCGCGGTGGCCAGGACCAGGGTGCCTGCCGCGATGACCAGCGGCCGGATTGGTGGTTTCTTGGACGGATTGATGAACGGCTTCAAGACGTGCCTTCCGGTGCGATTGGATATCCGGTCGATCGGGGAACCGGCCTTGTCCAGCGTTTCAACGGCAGGTGAACGGCAAGCAGTGATTGGGGGAGCGCCGGGTGGCATGGACGAGGCGACTCGCCGACGGGGGAGATTCCGAAAACGACGGCGGGGGGGGGGGGGGGGGGGGGGGGGGGGGCGGGGCGGGGGCGGGGGGGGGGGGGGGGGGGGGGGGGGGGGGGGGGGGGGGGGGGGGGGGGG
>NZ_JBIXLN010000028.1:0-70489 GCF_045798555.1 Paeniglutamicibacter sp. MACA_103
CGAGCGCGTGATCATCCTGTCCTCCTCGCCGACCATCGTGCAGGAGGACATCGTGATCGACCTTCCGGCCGAACGCGACCAGCTCGAGACCCGCTCCCTGCCGCGCTTCACCGAGCTGCGCCACCACGTCTACGCGGAGATCCAGAAGGCCAAGCAGGGCCACCGCCCCGAGGAAGCCATCACCATGGTCGCCAAGTAGCACGACCCGCAATTTCCTTCGGGACACTGTTTGGTGGCCATCCCCACACGAGTGGAGATGGCCACCAAACAGTGTCCTTTGCCTTTGCCCTTACCTCGGCGACCGCCGTGTTTCAGCCGTTGAGCCGGTCGATGAGCTTCAGCCCGCGCTTTGCCCAAGCGATTTCCGCCTCGGCCTGGGACATCAGTCCCTCATAGGTGAAGAGCTTGTAGGCACGGGTCTTTTCGTGGTCGGCTTCCGGGGTGTGGGCCAGGCGGCGGTTGAGCATGGTGCTGGTGCCATCCTCGATTTCCTGCACGGTGTCCCGCCATTGTTCCAGCATGCCGGTGTGGTGTTCGATGTGTGCCCGCAGCTGCTCCCGGGCGGCCTCGGGTTCGGCCCACTCCAGGTAGGCGGCCTTGAGGTGGGCAGGGTCGCGGGTGCGCGCATATTCCAGTGGCGTGTTCATCCAGTTCCTGAACGCGGCCCTTCCTGCCGCGGTGACGTGGTACTGGCGCTTCTTGCCGCGCGGGCCCCAGGGAATGTCCTCGCCCTCGAGCAACCCCTCGGCTTCCATTCGCTTGAGTGCGGGATAAATCTGTGAGTCGGGGGCATGCCAGACGTGCCCGACCGAGGACTCGAACTTCTTGTGCAGGTCGTATCCAGTCATGGGCTCGACGACGAGCAGGGCCAGCAATGCATTGGGAAGACTCATGGCAACTTTCCGATACCTAGGTGTTGCCAATCACTATATCGGTAGTTAGTCTATGAGGAACGTCACTAACTATGTCGATAGGTAGTTATCTGCCGCATCGAAAGGAAATCCCATGACCGTCGTCGCCGCGACCAGCTCCACCACGAACAAGATCCTGCCCCACCCGCTCAATGCCTGGTATGTTGCCGCCTGGGACCACGAGGTCACCCGCAAGCCCATGTCCCGACGCATTGCCAACCGCCCGGTGGCGCTCTACCGCACCGAGGATGGAGGGATCGTGGCGCTGGCGGACGCGTGCTGGCACCGGCTGGCCCCGCTGTCCATGGGTAAGACCGTCGGCAAGGACGGGATCCAGTGCCCGTACCACGGCATCGTTTACAACTCGGCCGGCCGCTGCGTCTCCATGCCGGCCCAGGAAACCATCAACCCCTCGGCCACGGTTCCTTCGTTCCCCACCGTCGAGCGCTACCGCTATGTGTGGATCTGGATGGGCGACCCGACTCTGGCCGACCCGGACCTGGTGCCGGACATGCACCAGATGACCAGCGACGAGTGGGCGGGGGACGGGCTGACCATCCATGCGGCGTGCAACTACCAGCTGGTGCTGGACAACCTCATGGACCTGACCCACGAGGAGTTCGTCCACTCCTCCACGATCGGGCAGGAGGAGCTCAGCGAGTCCGACTTCGTCACCGTGCGCGAGGGCAACAAGGTCACGGTCACCCGCTGGATGCACAACATCGACGCCCCGCCATTCTGGTTGAAGAACATGCGCGACAAGTTCCCCGGGTTCGAGGGCAAGGTCGACCGCTGGCAGATCATCAACTTCGAGGCGCCCTCGACCATCAGCATCGACGTGGGCGTGGCCAAGGCCGGCACCGGCGCCCCGGAGGGCGACCGCAGCCAGGGCGTCAACGGCTTCGTCATGAACACCATCACCCCGGAAACCGACAGGTCCTCCCACTACTTCTGGGCCTTCATGCGCAATTACTGCCTGGACAGCCAGCTGATCACCACGCAGCTGCGCGACGGCGTGCACGGGGTCTTCGGCGAGGACGAGGAAATGCTCAAGGCCCAGCAGGCGGCCATCGACGCCAATCCCGACTACGAGTTCTACAACCTGAACATCGATGCCGGTGGCATGTGGGTGCGGCGGATCATCGAGTCCATGCTGGCCGCCGAGGGACGCCTGGCCGCCTCCGCCTAGCGGAGCGGAACACCGGACAGCAAGGAAAGCGGATTAGAACCATGGCAGCAACAAACATTGAAACCTGGCAATCGGCAACCGTCATCGAGGTTGTTCCGGTGGCCAAGGACATCGCACGCATCGTGCTCGAGCCCTCTCTGCCGACCAAGGCGGAACCGGGATCCCACATCGACCTCATGGTCGACATCAACGGGGAACCAACCAGACGCTCCTACTCGGTGGTGGAATCCACCAATGACGAAACTCGCCTGGTGATCAGCGTAATGAGGGCGCCGCTTTCGAGGGGCGGTTCGATCTTCATGCACGGGCTCGTGGCGGGACAGCGGCTGGAAATCACCCAGCCCCTGCAGAACTTCCCGCTGCGCGTGGGTGCGCAGCGCTACGTCCTGCTCGCCGGCGGCATCGGCATCACCGCCATCGCCAACATGGCCGCGGTGCTCAAGCGGCTCAAAGCCGATTACACGCTGGTGTATGTGGGGCGCAGCCGCGAGGCCATGGCGTACCTGGGCGAGCTGGCCGAAATGCACGGGGACCGGCTCGAGGTCCACGTCGATGACGAGGGAAGCTCCCTGAAGGTCCCCGAGTTGGTGGGCCGCGCAGATGCGGACACCGAGCTGTACATGTGCGGGCCCATCCGCCTCATGGACGCGGTGCGCCGCACCTGGGTCGAGAGCGAACTGGATCTGCCCAACCTGCGCTACGAGACCTTCGGCAACAGCGGATGGTACGACCCGGAGGAGTTCATCGTCAGGGTCCCGAAGCTCGACCTCGAGGTCACAGTCCCGCAGGGCCGCTCAATGCTCGAGGCCCTCGAGGACGCCGGGGCGGACATGATGTTCGACTGCCGCAAGGGCGAGTGCGGGCTTTGCGAGGTCCGCATCCTGCAACTCTCCGGCGCCATCGACCACCGCGACGTGTTCTATTCCGAACGCCAGCAGCGGCTCTCGACCAAGATGAACTGCTGCGTCTCGCGCGCCGTCACCTCGGCCACCGGCGCCCGGACCGACGCGGCCCATGCCGGGCCGGCCGTCATCACCATCGAACCGAACTAAACCCAACCCCGACCGACACATCGCCCCGAGGGCTCCCGACCGGAGCCCTCGGGCGATTTGTCGAGCCCAAATCACGGAAGAAAACCACCATGAACATCAGAGAACGTATCGATGCCTCGCCCATGTCACCTTTCCAGTGGGTGGTCGTCGGTGTCTGCACCTTCCTCAACGCCTTGGACGGATTCGACGTGTTGGCCATGGCCTTCACCGCCAACCGCGTCTCCACCGAATTCGGGCTCAGCGGCTCGCAGCTGGGCGTGCTGCTCAGCGCCGGACTCCTTGGCATGGCCGCCGGTTCCCTGTTCCTCGCACCCTTTGCCGATGTCTTCGGGCGTCGCCCGATGCTGCTGTTCACCACCGGGCTGGCCGCTGCCGGCATGTTCCTTTCCTCCACCGCGCACTCGGTGACCGAGTTGGGGATGTGGCGTGTGGTCACCGGGCTGGGCGTCGGCGGCATCCTGGCTTGCACCAACGTCATCACCAGCGAGTACTCCAACAAGCGCTGGCGCGGCATGGCCGTGAGCATCTACACCGCCGGTTACGGCGTGGGCGCCACGCTCGGCGGCATGGCCGCGGTATCACTACAGGCCTCTTACGGCTGGCGTGCGGTCTTCGTCTTTGGCGGCATCGCCACCACCGTTGCCTTCTTCCTGCTGCTGGCGGTCGTGCCCGAATCCGTGGACTTCCTTGTCACCAAGAGGCCGCCGCGTGCCGAGAAGCGACTCACTGCGCTGGCAAGCAAGCTTCGTCTTGGCTCGGATACCATACTGCTTCCCGGGCTCACCGGCCGTCCCGAGGCTCGTGGAGTGAAAGGCCAGCAGCTGACGGCACTGTTCTCGCCAGCCAACCGACGTGCCACCGGCCTCATCTGGGTGGCCTTCTTCGCAACCATGTTTGGCTTCTACTTCGTCAACAGCTGGACGCCGAAGCTGTTGGTGACCGCCGGCATGACCGAAAGCCAGGGGGTGGTCGGCGGGCTCATGCTCACCCTGGGCGGCACCTTCGGGTCGTTGCTCTTTGGCGCGCTGACCACCAAATGGCAAACGCGCAAGGTGCTGCTGGCCTTCACGGTGCTCTCCTCGATCACCATGGTGGTGTTCATTTCGGCGGTGGGCATCCTGGCACTCGCGTTTGCCATGGGAATCGTCGTGGGCATGCTTATCAACGGCTGCATCGCCGGCCTGTATACGTTGGCGCCAGCCTCCTATGCCCCGCAAACCCGCGGCACGGGCGTGGGCTGGGCCATCGGCATCGGGCGCTTCGGGGCAATCCTTGCCCCGTTGGCCGCCGGTGCGCTGCTGGATGCCGCCTGGAGCGCCGGGCAGCTCTACCTGGGTGTGGGCATCGTGGTACTGGTGGCCGCCGCCGCAATCGCGTTCATGCGTTCGCCGAAACTGGCCAATTCGAGCACCATCGTGGCCGCCGACGTGTTTGACTCGGCGGAAGGACGGTAGCGGTAGCCATTGTTCGCGCGCCGGTTCCGCGACGGGAACCCGGTATCGCCCAGAAAAGTCATCTGAAGCATCGATGCCCGGTGCGGACCACTTCGTCCGTACCGGGCATCGATGTTCTTGCGGGAATTCAGCGTTGAAGTGCAACACCGCTGTCACGGCGCAAGGGTTCGGATACCCGGGTTGGGCCATCCCCACCCATGTCCGTATCCAGGTTCTGGATGTCGGAGCCGGAACGGTCCTTCGAGTACAGCAGGGCAACCAGAGACATGGTCGAGAAGGACATCCACAACAGGGCGACCAGCCAGAGGTCGCCGCCACCGGCGATGACCAGTGCAGTGGCGATCATGGGCGTGAATCCGGCACCGAGCGTGGATGCCATTTGGTAGCCGATGGAGGTGCCCGAGTAGCGCACCGCCGTGGGGAAGAGCTCGCCGGCGAAGGCACCGTAGGGACCTGAGGTGAAGCCCTGGACGAGGCTCAGCCCCAGCACGATGGCCAGCATGAACGCCATCGTGTTGCCCATGTCGAGCAATGCCATGACGGGGAAGGCGAGGATGATGGCTCCAACGTTGCCCCAGATGAGGATCTTTCGCCGCCCCAGCCGGTCACTGAGCTTCGATGCGGTGATGATGGCCAGAACGGTGAAGACGCCGCCGATGGCCTTGATGTTCAGCACCTCGGTCTGGGCCAAGATGGCCTGCTGCACGGCGAAGGAGATCGCCCAGGCGCCCATGAGGCCCTGTGCCATCTGGCCGGAGAGTCCTGAAACCATGGCGATCAGCAGCGGCTTGCGGTGATCACGGAAGAGCTCTGCAACCGGGATGCGCTTCTTGGCCTTCTGCGAGGAAGCGGAAACCTCGGTGAAGATCTTGGACTCGGAAACCCGCATGCGGATGAAGATGGCCAACATCATGAGCACGGCCGAGAAAATGAACGGCACGCGCCATCCCCAGGCCAGGAACTGGGCCTTGGGCAGGGTGGACATGGCGGAGAGGATCAACGTGCCCAGGATGGTTCCTGCGGGTGCGCCCATGTAGGCGAAGGCCGAGGCGAAGCCGCGGGAGCTTTTCTTGGAGTTTTCGAAGGCCAGGAGCATCGCCCCGCCCCATTCCCCGCCCACGGCCAGCCCCTGGAAGATACGCAGCGAAACCAGCAGGATGGGCGCCCAGACGCCGATCTGGGCCGTGGTCGGCAGCAGCCCGATCAGGGTGGAAGCAATGCCCATGGCCAAGACCGTGGTGATCAGAATGGCCTTGCGCCCGATCTTGTCGCCCAGGTTGCCGAAGAGGAAAGCCCCCAGCGGCCTGGCAATGTAGCCCACCGCCAGAGTCCCGAAGGATACGAACAGCGCCGCATTTGGGTCGAGACCGGCAAAGAACACCTGGTTGAAGACGATCCCCGCGGCCGTGGCGTAAAGGATGAAATCGTAATACTCAACGGCCGTGCCCAGGAAGCTTGAGAACAGGATCCTGCGCATCTCCTTGGGGCTGGCGTGGTAAACAGTGCCTTCGGGGGCCGGGCTTCCTGCCGAGGAATGTCCGTTCTGACTCATGGCGACGTCCTTTCTGTGTTGGAAATGGATGTTAGCTATTGCTCGTGCTGGACGCGGATAGGGCCGCCGTGACGCGGGAGGCCGCGCCGAAGGGGATGATCTCGAGGTCGTCGGGGATCGAGAGAGCGCCGCCAAAAGTCGTTCGCGCTTCGGTCCAGGCTTCCGGTGGTGAGTAGCTGGGCACCAGATGGTGCAGCGCCAGGTGTGCGACACCTGCATCGGAGGCAATCTGACCGGCCTCCGCCGCCGTGGTGTGGGCGCGGCGGTGGTGATCCATGGTGGCCTGCAGCATTTGCGCGTCGGAGTACTGCGCGGCGAGGATGTCGAGGTTGATGGCCTCGTGCAGCAGCAGGTCAGTGCCCCGGGCGAGCGTGACCATGTTGGCGCACGGTGCGGTGTCCCCGGAGATGGTCACTGATCCGTGGGCCGTGTCAAACCGGAAGGCATAGGCGGGTGCGGTTGGGTGGTGGGAAACAAGGATCGCGGTCACTATGACGTTGCCGTCGCGGAAAACCTCGATTGGTTCCATTTCCGGAGCCACGTTGGTGTCGGGATCGAACCCTATTCCCTCGGGAAGGTTGATTTCCCTCGGATCGAACTGCGCCGCGGGGGAAACCGCCAGGGAGTCGAAGATTCGGTCGTTGCAATCGGTGGCGTAGGCGGACAGGATCCCTGAAACAAGGCCTTCGATGCCAGGGGTCGGACGATCGGGGGCGATGGGTTCGGGCACCGTGGTGGCCCGCGGAGACAGCGGCGGAAGTTTTCCCCGGTCGCCCGGCCCCACCACGGGAATCGGCCCGCGGGGGCTGTTCTTGAGTTCAAAGGCACCGAAGAGCAGTAGTGAGGGCAAGTCAACGGTGTGGTCTGAATGCATATGGGTGATGAAGATACCGCCCAGATTAGACATCGACAGGCCCGCCGCGTTCGCCTGCCGCCCGGCACCCTGGCCGCAATCGACCAGATACCAGGTCTCGCCGACGACCACGGCCGTGGCGATGCCAAAGCGCGGGGTTCCTTCGTGGTCCTTCCACCAGCGTGGGCCGCCGGCGGTGCCCAGGGTGACAACGTACGGAATCAGCTCGGCGTGTTCGGCGTCGGTCATGGTGGAGGTTCTCGCTTTCCGGCGTATGGGATGAGGCTTCGGCTTGGCAGGGCTTGCGGCCGGAACTTTGCGGGCCGATGCTTGCTTCATTCCATTTTGGTGTCGGCGGTCACATTTGACTAGCTATAATTACTGCATACGGTCATAAGGAGAGCTAATGAGTGAATTGACCCTGCGCCAACTCGAGTACTTCGCGGCAGTCGCCGAAACCCAGTCGGTCACCCACGCGGCGCGTCTTTGCCATGTCAGCCAAGGTGCGGTCAGCCTGGCGCTCGGGCAACTGGAACATGCCTTGGGCGTCACGCTCGCCATGCGCCAGCGCGGCCGCGGCATCGCACTCACGCCCGAGGGGCAGGAAGTGGCCACGCGCGCACGGTTCATCACAGAGCAGGTGGAGCGCCTGCGCGACGCCGTCTCCCAGGTGCATACCGGGCTCTCCGGCCGGTTGAGCATCGGGGTCTTCACGACGGTGGCCGTTCAGGTTGTCCCGCACCTCATCGAATGGTTTTGCACTCGCCATCCCGAGCTTCAGCTCTCATTCGTCGAGGGCAGCGGCCCCGAGATCCAGGAAGCTCTATTCGCCGGGCGCACGCAGCTGTCCGTAGGCTACGAGACCCAATTCGGGCAGGACTGCACTCTGGAAATGCTCCAGGAATTCCACAGAAAGGTCGTGGTGAGCCCTTCGCATCCGCTGGCCGAATTCGAGGAGATCAGCTTCGCCCAGCTGGCACGGTACCCGGCGGCCTTCCTGAACCTGGAGCCGGCACTGCAACACACGCTGGCGGAATTCCAGCGCCATGGTGTCACCGCGAACGTCGGCTGGCTTTTGGCCAATGTGCCGTCCATCCATTCGATCGTGGGCAGGGGATTGGCATACTCGCTGCTGATGCAACCGACGGAGAACAGCATGGAAAACCGACCGCTGGTATTCCGTCCCCTCTCCGATGAAACCCAGACCAACTCGTTGGTGGCTGCGGTGCCCACGGGCGTCAGTCGCAGTGCCATGGTGTCGGAAGCGCTGGCCGCCCTGCACGCCCAATGGCAGTGAGGCCGGTCGGGCAGGATGCTTACCGGATGGGAATCCGCCCGGGTAGTTGCCTGGGGTATCTGCCGTAGCGGGGCAGCGGCGCCCCGCAAGATTCTCCACGGAAAAGACCGGAGGCGGATCCTGATGGTCTACGGCTCGGGACCATGTCCGGACATTAGCTGTCCACCGTTCCTGAAAATGCAGGCAAGGAGTCCGCGGCGCCGCTGGAAGTCAGCCCATCCTGATGGACCGAACACCCAAAGCATGGTCGCTCCGGGCCGCTTTGCCGGTGCGGGCCAGGATCGAGGTTACGAGTTCATCGGGTGGCGGGTGAATCGGCAGCGCTGCAAGATAGGCTTCATGCGCACCGAGCGAGGCGACTGCGAGGTCCACCGACTGCTTGCTGACGGGTATGGCGTGGGTGTCTTGGGAACCGGCGACCAGCAGCAACGAGACTGCCCACGTTTCGGACCCCTCATCCGTGCGCTGGGTGCGAAACAGCCATGGGTTGTCGGCGTCACGGATTGCGTCCACGACGGCGAGCCCCGCAACCCTGTGGTCCACGTGGTTGATCCCCCACGGGGTCTCCAGGTCCCAAGTCATGGTCATGACCACATCGGGTTTGAACCGGCGGATGTGGCGGGCTATCCGCTCCCTCAGCGCAAGCCCGGGTTCCAGCAGCCCGTCGGGAAAATCCAGGATGGCTAGGTCGGCAACCCCCACGATTTCGCAGGCTCGCCTTTGCTCTTCGGCGCGCAGGGGACCCGCCGCGGCCGGGGCCAGGCTCCGTATCCCTGCTTCGCCCGACGTCAGCAAGAGGTATCCCACCTCGATTCCCTTGGAAGCCCACTCGGCCACGACGGCCGAGGCACCGTATTCCATGTCGTCGGGGTGCGCCACCACGCACAGCACGCGTTTGATGGCTGAATCGTCCAGGATCGGAAGCTGTCCAGCCGGTTCGAAATCCACTGGAACCTCGGAGTCGTTGCCCATTCCTTGAGTGTAGGGGCTTTGTGCACCGGCCGGGCGGTCGTCATGACCTCGGCCGGCAGTAGTCCGGGCCCCTGCCGGACCGCCACAGACAGCACGGCCAGCGCATGGCCGCTTCCGGAGGCGTGGGCACCATTGTTCATTAGGTACACAGAAATACACTAAGTACACAGAAGTACACAGCAGGTTTCATGGTTGAACGAATTCCAACGCAGAATCCTTTTCGGCCAACTGCCGGAGCCGAGCCGCCGCAGCTGATCGGCCGAGCCGGGCTGCTCGATGAATTCGCCTACGGTCTGCAGATCCAATCTTCCTCATCCAACTGGTTGGGTACCACTTGTGGCAGTCGTCCGAGGTGAAAGAGGGCCCCTGAACGAGGAGGGCATGGATCTGGCCTTGGCTGCCGTGCACCGAAGGAACACTCGCGTTGTACTGGCCACGGTGTCACCCAAGGACCTCGAGTTCCTGCGGGCCCAGCCACTTGGCACCCTTGGAAATGATGGCGATGTGGCTGATTCCGCCCAGCGGCATGAGTTTTCCTGTCCGTAGTCCGGAGGCGCCGATGGCACTCAATCCCCTTCGGTCATTGAGTGCCATCGGTCGGCGAAATTCAAGGACTCCCGGGGAAACGCGGGGTCATGGTTCCGTGACCGGTGCCAGTGCCCGGGCAATCCCGCGCGCCGCGGTCTGCAGTGCCATGACGGCGGCGGGCAACAGGTCGGATCCGAGGGGGACCACCACGGCGAGGACCGCCAGGGCATGCCCGCGCTCATCCAGGATCGGAACAGCGGCCCCGGTGGTGTCCGTGTCGATAAACCCGTCGAAGGTCGCGTAACCCGTGCGCCGGATCTCGGCCAGCTCGTGCCGCAGCCGGGGGTGCTGGCCGAGCATGGTTTCGCCGTGGCGTCCCAAATAGCCCTCCAGAACATTGGCGGGGGAGTAGGCCAGCAAGGCCATGCCCATGGAAGTCAGGTGCACCGGCATGCGGCCGGCGACATTGGCCTGGTTGACCACCGAGCCGGGGCGGGAAAGCCGCTCGATGACCAGCACGTCGTCCTCGTGCAGCACCGCCAGCTGCGTGTTTTGTCCCACCAGCTGGTTGATGTCCTCCATGAAGGGCAGCGCCGCCTGGCGCAGGTTCAGCGTGGAGGCACTTCGGTTGGCCAGCTCCCACAGCCGCAGGCCCAGTCGCACCTGGCCGTCGGAATCGCGTGCCAGCAGGCCGTGCGACACCAGGTTCTCCAACAGCCGATAAGTGGTCGCCCGGGGCACATCGGCACGGCGGGCGAGCGCATTGACCGTCAGTGTGGGATTTTGCGCGTCAAAGGCATCCAGGATCCGCACGAGGCGGTCCAGCATCGAGTCCCCGCTCGGAGAATTGGCCATGAAACCACTGTAGAACAGTCGGCCTGATCCATTTGCCCCGGGGGATTCCGGAGGACCGGCATCGGCCATCGCGGGTGTGTCCGGGTTCCCCGCATCGCCAATCAGGGTCGGCTGCGCGGTCGGTGGAGATTAAGGTTACCGCGAGCAATCTTCCGGATTCGGGCGGACAAAGCCTACGATGAGCAAAGCAGGCATTCAGGTGCAACAGGTCCTTCCGAACCCGCTTCCTACCGTTTGACTAGCGGTTCCCCGACTCGTGGACGGACGTGTGGCAGCACCTGGTCCACAGAGCAAAGGAGAACCACGTGGCCGAGCCAGAAGACGCCGGGAAACAGTTGCACGAACGCCCCGAGTCCATGCCGGAGCGAAGCCGCTTCGGCGTCAGCGGGCGGCGCAAGGACCCGGTCGCCGAGGAATTCCGTGCACCGATCACCAGCACCGAGCTGAGCAAGGGGCCTTCCGAGCTCGTCGAGCACCCCGGTCCCACGGTCAACTGGCGCGTCTTCCTCATCGCCGCGGGCATCATCCTCGCCTTCTCCATCTGGGCCATCATCGTCCCGGACAACGCCGCCGCCACCATGCGCTCGATGGTTTCCTGGATCTCCATCAACCTGGGCTGGTTCTACGTCGTGACGGTCACCCTGGTGGTGCTCTTCGTCCTCTGGGTGGCCTTCTCCAAGGAGGGCAGTGTCAGGCTGGGGCCGGACCATTCGCGCCCGCAGTACAACCTCTTCACCTGGGTCGCGATGCTCTTTGCCGCCGGCGTGGGCATCGACATGCTCTTTTACTCGGTGACCGGACCCATCACCCAATTCATCGCCCCGCCCTCCGTCGACGCCGAGTCGGCCGCCGCAGCCCAGGACGCGGTGGTGTGGACGATGTTCCACTACGGCATCGCCGGCTGGTCCATGTACGCGCTGCTGGGCATGGCGATGGGCTACTTCGCCTACCGCTGGGGCATGCCGCTGTCGATCCGCGCAGCCCTCTACCCCCTGCTGGGCAAACGGGTGCGCGGGGTGACGGGCGATGTCATCGACATCTTCGCCCTGGTCGGCACCGTGTTCGGCGTGGCGACCTCGATGGGCATCGGCGTGGTGCTGCTGAACGTCGGCTTCTCCTGGCTCTTTGGCCTGCCCGAGGGCCTGGCCCTGCAGATCGCCCTGGTGCTGGTGGCCGTCATCATGACCATCGCGGCCTGCACCTCCGGGGTGGACAAGGGCATCCGGCTGGTCTCCGAGCTGAACCTCTGGTCGGCCGCGGCGATGATGCTCTACATCCTGATCACCGGCAAGACCTCCTTCCTGCTCACCGCCCTGGTGGAGAACATCGGGCGCTTCATCTTCACCCTGCCCGAGCGCACGCTGCAGACCTTCGCCTACGAGGACGGCGGAGCCGAGTGGATGGGCAGCTGGACCCTCTTCTTCTGGGCGTTCTGGCTGGCCTGGGGCCCGTTCGTCGGCCTCTTCCTGGCCCGCATCTCGCGCGGCCGCACGCTGCGCGAATTCGTCATTGCCGCGATCACCGCCCCGGTGCTCTGCGACTTCTTCATCGTCTCGATCTTCGGCAACAGCGCGATGAACGAGGTGCTCGGCGGCAACACGGAGTTCGCGGACATGGCGATCAACAGTCCCGAACACGGCTGGTACGCGCTGCTGGAGATGTTCCCCGGCGCCCCCTTCCTCATCGGCCTGGCCACTCTCTCCGGCCTGCTCTTCTACCTGACCAGCGCCAACTCCGGCGCGATGGTCATGTCCAACTTTTCCTCCTCGATCCCCGATCCCTCCCAGGACGGCGCCAAGTGGCTGCGCATCTTCTGGGCGCTGGTCACCGCGGTGCTGACCGTGGCGATGCTGATCGCCGGCGGGGTGACGACCATGGAGCACGCGACGCTGATCTTCGCGCTGCCGGTGACGATCATCGCCTACCTGGTCATGGCCTCCTTCTCCAAGGTGCTGCGGATGGAGCGGGCCGAGCGCGAGGGCACGGTCATGCGGCGCCGCACGGCCGCCGCGCACGGCGGTGCCGCGCCGGAGAAGTCCTGGCGCCAGCGCCTGGGGCAGCTGCGCGCCTACCCGTCCAACAAGGCGGTGGCCCAGTTCGTGGACAAGGTCATCCACCCGGCACTGGTGGACGTGAAGGAGGAATTCCGGGAGCTGGGCTACGACGCGGAGCTGACTTCCACGCCCAACGCCACCACCCACATCGAAGAGCACACCCTGGTGGTCCACATGCACGACCACCGCAACTTCCACTACCAGGTGGCGGCCGTCGAGGCGCCGGTTCCCGCGTTCGGCGCACGCACCGTGGCCCGCGAGGTCGACGTCTACTACCGCCTCGAGGTCTTCACCCAGACCGGCACCGAGGGCTACGACCTGATGGGGCTGGGCAAGGAGCAGGTCATCAACGACGTGCTGGACCGCTACGAGGCGCACCTGTCCTTCCTGCAGTACTCCTCCGAGCACGACTATGCCTCGATGCTCACGCCGCCGCGCCCGGCCACCGGCATGATCCCGCAGATCGACGAAGACCTGGACCATGAGGAAGGCAAGGGCAGGGAGTAGACTCTGCCGCACCCCGGCCCGGCGGGCCGGGGTGTTCCCATGTGGTCGCAAGAGCGTCTCCCGGTGGAGGTCGCGAACCGTCGGCGCACTGCAATCCTTCCCAAACCCTTGATGGGAGCCGGGCCACCTGATAAAGTTCATTTAGTGAACAAGCGTTCGCGATGCGAACAAATTGACCAGGAAGCCAGGACCCACACCATGAAGCAGGCGTACCTCTACGACGCGATCCGCACCCCCTTCGGCAAGATCGGCGGAAGCCTTTCCTCGCACCGCCCCGATGACCTGGCCGCGCACGTGGTCCGCGAACTCGTCGCCCGTGCACCGCAACTGGACCCGGCTTCCATCGACGAATCGATCTTCGGCAACGCAAACGGAGCCGGCGAGGAAAACCGCAACGTCGCCCGCATGGCCACCCTGCTGGCCGGACTGCCCACCTCGCTGCCCGGCACCACCATGAACCGCCTCTGCGGTTCCTCGCTGGACGCCGCCATCGCCGCCTCCCGCCAGGTCAACACCGACGATGCCGACCTGGTCCTCGTCGGTGGCGTCGAATCCATGAGCCGCGCCCCGTGGGTGCTGCCCAAGACCGAACGCCCCTTCCCGATGGCCAACCTCGAACTGGCCAACACCACCCTGGGCTGGCGCCTGGTCAACCCGGCCATGCCCAAGGAATGGACAGTGTCCCTGGGCGAGGCCACCGAACAGCTGCGCGAAAAGTACGAGGTCACCCGCGAAGACCAGGACGAATTCGCAGCTCTCTCACACAAGCTTGCAGCCGACGCCTGGGCCAACGGCAAGTACTCGAACCTCGTGGTCTCCGTGCCCCCGGCCAACAAGCGCGGCACCGAGGTGACCATGGATGAAACCATCCGCCCTGGCTCCACCGCCGAAACCCTCGCCGGGCTGCGTCCGGTCTTCCGCGACGCCGCCACCGGAACCGTCACCGCCGGAAACGCCTCGCCGATGAACGACGGCGCATCTGCCGCCTTCATTGGCTCCGAACGCGGCGGCGAGCTGCTGGGAGCGGCCCCGCTGGCCCGCATCGCCGGCCGTGCCTCCTCGGCCCTTGACCCGCAGTACTTCGGCTTCGCGCCGGTGGAAGCCGCCAACAAGGCCCTGGCCAAGGCCGGGATCTCCTGGTCGGACGTCGCCGCGGTCGAGCTCAACGAGGCCTTCGCCGCCCAGTCGCTGGCCTGCGTGCGCGCCTGGGACATCGATCAGAACATCGTCAACGCCTGGGGCGGCGCACTGTCCATCGGCCACCCGCTGGGTGCCTCCGGCCTGCGCATCCTGGGCACCCTCGCCCGCCGCCTGCAGGAGAACAACCAGCGCTGGGGCGTTGCCGCGATCTGCATCGGCGTCGGCCAGGGCCTGGCAGTCGTCCTGGAAAACCCGAACGCCACCGCCTAAGCACCCTCGGGGGATCTTGTTCCCCCTCGCCCACACCCTCAAAGATCTAGGAGAGAACAACCCATGGCACCACGTATTGCCACCTCCGCCGCGGAAGCCGTCTCCGGCATCCAGGACGGCGCCACCGTGCTCATTGGAGGGTTCGGCAACGCCGGCCAGCCGATGGAACTGATCGATGCCCTGATGGACTGCGGCGCCACGAACCTCACGGTCGTGAACAACAACGCCGGCCAGGCCGACGCCGGCCTGGCCCTGCTCATCAAGGAACGCCGGGTCAAGAAGGTCATCTGCTCCTTCCCGCGCCAGTCCGACTCATGGCACTTCGATGAGGCCTACCGCGCCGGGGAGATCGAGCTTGAGCTGGTCCCGCAGGGCAACCTGGCCGAGCGCATCCGCGCCGCCGGCGCCGGCATCGGTGGCTTCTTCACCCCCACCGGCTACGGCACCATGCTGGCCGAGGGCAAGGAAACCCGCGTCATCGACGGCAAGGGCTACGTGCTCGAGACCCCGATCAGCGCCGACTTTGCCATCATCAAGGCGCTGCGCGCCGATACGCTGGGCAACCTGGTCTACCGCAAGACCGCCCGCAACTTCGGACCGATCATGGCCACCGCCGCGAAGCAGTCCATCGTGCAGGTTTCCGAGATCGTTCCCGCCGGCCAGATCGACCCCGAAAACGTGGTCACCTCCGGCATCTTCGTCGACACCCTCGTCACCATTGGAGGCACCAAGTAATGAGCGCGTTCACCACCACCGACGCGGCACTGACCCGCGACGAGATGGCAAGCCTGGTCGCCGCCGACATCCCGGCCGGCGCCTTCGTGAACCTGGGCATCGGCCAGCCGACCAACGTGTCCAACTTCCTCACCGCGGAACAGGGCGTCACCCTGCACACCGAGAACGGGATGCTGGGCATGGGCCCGGTCGCCACGGGCGATGACATCGACGAGGACCTGATCAACGCCGGCAAGATCCCGGTCACCGAGCTGCCCGGCGCCAGCTACTTCCACCACGCCGACTCGTTCGCGATGATGCGCGGCGGCCACTTGGACGTCTGCGTGCTCGGGGCCTTCCAGGTCTCCGGCGCCGGCGACCTGGCCAACTGGCACACCGGCGCACCGGGCGCGATCCCGGCCGTTGGCGGCGCCATGGACCTGGCCATCGGCGCGAAGCAGACCTGGGTCATGATGGGCCTGTTCACCAAGACCGGCGAGTCCAAGCTCGTCGAGGCCCTGTCCTACCCGGTCACCGGGCTGGGCTGCGTCTCGCGCATCTACACCGAGTCGGCCATCTTCGAGCTCGCCGATTCCACGGTCACCGTGCGCTCCACCCACGGCATCACCTTCGAGGAGCTCGCCGAGCGCCTGCCCGTTGAATTGGTGAAGGCCGCGTAGGCAGTAGATTTGTGGGTGCGGCTTGGGGTCTTTGGCCCGGGGCCGCACCCGTTGCCCGCGCACGGAGAAGCGCGGGCACAGTCATTTACGGCCACGTTACAACACAGGAGTTCAACGCGATGAGTCAGGAAACCGGTACCCCGGCGACGGGCGGTTCCGCCTCGGTCCAGTCCCTGGCCCGCGGCCTGGACGTCATCTGCGCCTTCGACGCCGAACACCCCTCGATGACCCTGAGCGACGTGGCCAAGCGCACCAACCTTTCCCGCGCCACCGCCCGCCGGTTCCTGCTCACCCTGCAGGAATTGGGCTACGTGCGCGGGGACGGGAAGTTCTTCGAACTCACCAGCAAGGTCCTGCAGCTGGGCTATTCATATCTTTCCAGCGCCACGCTTCCGCAGCTGATGGAGCCGGTGCTGGAGGAGCTTTCCTCGCAGGTCCACGAGTCGGCCTCCGCCTCGGTCCTCGAGGGCAGCGACATCCTCTACATCGCCAGGGTGCACACCCGCTCGATCATGCGCGTGGGGATCTCGGTGGGAACCAGGTTCCCCGCGGCCAACACCTCGATGGGCAGGGTGCTGCTGGCCTACCAGGCACCCGGCGTGCTTCAGAAGCTGCTGGCCGAGGGCGTCAGCGCCCCGACCGGGCACGGGATCAACACCGTGGCCGAGCTGGGGTCGGAACTGGACCGCGTGCGTGCCCAGGGCTACGCGATCGTGGACCAGGAACTGGAGATCGGGCTGCGTTCGGTCGCCGTCCCGGTGTTCAGCCCCGACGGCAGCATCGCCGCTGCCATGAACGTGTCCATGAGCGTGGGCCCGGCGTCGCACACCGGCGCGCAGGAAGCCGCCGATGCGGTGCTGCCGGCACTGCAGCAGGCCGCGGCGCAGGTCCAGGACGCGCTGGCCGCCAGCCGCTGACGATTCGGCTCATAACATCCCGAGCCTCTGCGACAGCGTTGAACGGGAGCGCACGAGGAAAGCATGCCTCGGCCTCATGAACGGCAGGTGACATCCCCTCATACTGGGTCGCGGCAATGCACACAGCATCTCCCGCGATCACTCCTTCGGGCGACATCGATACCGGGGTCCAGAACGGAATCATCTTGTCGCTGTCATTGCTTTCTGGAACACCGTCGATCGGTAGACCACCATGACCACGCTGGACTACGACGGCAAGGCCACGAACGCGAGCCACAGCCGCAAAACCAAGGGGCGCGAACTCAACGATGAAACCGCCCCCTTCACCGGAGCCGGGCGAGGGCTGCACGGTTCGAAGTCAGCGAAAGCGTCGCTAATTCCCACAGAATAAGGATTCGCCAAAACGATACCCAGGAGGGTGGAAGCTGTCTCGTCGACCAAGGTTGAGAGGTAGCGGCCACCCTCCGTCGTCGTGTCTCAGTGCCCAGAACGTGCAGAACGCGAGCCGGCTGAAGTCAATTCAAGTCGCGTCCTTGCGTTGCCCGTGCCTTGGCTCGTATCCCCGAGGAGGTCCGGCGATCCAGGACCGAGAGACCGACTAGTGCGGCGATGACGGCTACTGCCAGGGACAACGGCAGCTGGGTGGCGTGCGAAACGACTGCACCGGCCAAAGCCGTTCCTGCCGAGCCGGCAGTGATCTTGAGGGCACCAACCCATACGAAGACTTGGCCTCGTGCCTCCGGCGGTGCATATTCGCTGCGGGCAGCCAGGGTTGCGGCGAAGAAGTACGAGTTCATGATCCCGGCCAAGGAATAGGCGACCACTGCGGTAGGGAAGCTTCCGGCAAATGCCGCTCCGGCCAGGGTCATGCCTACCCCGGCAGCAAGCCACGTCATCAACCGGTCGGCGTCGCTCCGCATCGGCCGGAGCATCACCCCTGCCGAACCGGCCAGGCCACCTAAACCATAGGCCGCGGCAAGGACGCCTGCCGCGGCAGGTTCGACGGCGAAGTCGCCCGTGGAAGCCACGGCCGTGATGGGCAGCACCGCAACCGACAGGGCAACCACAACCGTCATATAGAGAGTCCGGCGCAACGGACCGTTCGAGCACATCATCACCAGGGTCCGTCCCGGGTGGGGGACTTCCGAGGCTGCGGCAGCGGGTGGGGAATATGGCAGGAGCCTGATGACCGCTGCCGCGACAAACGTGGCCGCGGCCAGCATCAGCGCTGCCACCGCCGGACCCGACCACGCCGAAACCACCGCGACAAGGGAGGGCGCGATCGTACCGCCCAGACCATAGGTGGCCACGTCCCAGCCCTGGGCCCGGCGCTGGCTGGATCTGTCGGGCCCCGCGATGGCCGGCAGTCGGCTGCTGATGCCCCCGGTCAGCAGGGGGCCGACCAGTCCGGAAGCAATCAGAAGTATTCCGGTGATGACGGGCCAGGTCACCGGATACAGCAGTACGGCTGCCGCAAGCGTCACCCCGTGGGCCATGCACGCCAGTGCGATCACGGAGCGGCCGTCGCGGGCGGTGTCAAGGATTCTTGCAACAAAGGGTCCGAGTAGATGCGGAGCGGTAATGCAGGCACCAAGAACGCCGGCCAGCCATCCCGGCGACCCACTCATCGTCACCATAAGGACGATGGCAATCACCGCGCCCCCATCCGCGCTGCGGGCCAAGGTGGCTGCGATGACATAGCGGGCCAGGCCGCCGCGCACGTCGGTGCCGCCGTCGGAGGTGCGGGCAGAGACGCTACGGCCCTGAAAACTCATCCGGCATACCCCCAAATATGGCCACATTCATGAAGAAGTCTCCCTCTGCCCCCTCCAAGCTGGACCACGGCGGCGGGCAAAGGGCCTTGGCCCTCGCACCGTGAAGGTCCTCCATGCCGATGCAGCCACCGGACCAAGGATTCCTGCGGCACGGCCCGAGGCATGGGTTCACGCCTCCAATCCGCACCGGCGAATTGCGTCCGCGACCTTCAGGCGGCCTTCACCGTCCAGACCGCGAAGCGGCAACGGCAAGCTTGACGGCGAAATCAGCCCCAAGTCCTCCGCAATGGCTGCGGTAACGCGCAGACTGCCATACATGCGGAAAAGCGACCATACCGGCTCGAGATTCGCCGACGCTTCACCCGCCAGATTCCCGCGGCCAGCCAACGCATGGTCAGCAATCACCTTGGCCCTGCCGGGAAGCACGCCTGCGATCACCGAGTACCAGGCGTCACAGCCGGCAAGCAGCGATTCGGCAGCGGCCCCGTCGCCGCTGACACCCACAGAAGTACGTTCCGGAAGAAGCGAACGCAACTCCGCCACGCGTGCAGAAGCCTGCCCCTGCTGGGGAGGCGGGATTTTGATGGAGGCAACCGCCGGAATGCCGGCAATGCGCGAATACAGCTCATCGGAAAAGGTGAATCCGGTGGTCCCCGGGTTGTCGTAGACGACGATAGGTACGGAAGAGGCCCCCGAAACGTCTTGGTACAGGCCGAACACTTCTTCCTCCGACAAACGTTGGTACGACACCGGCGCCAGCAGCAAGGCCGAGGCCCCTGCCGCCTGCGCATCCTCAACGTGCGCAAGGACATCGCGCGTGCGCACGGCGCCCACCCCGGCAATGATCGGGACCCCGTCGGCGGCACCGACGGCGCCCTCGAGCACGGCACGGCGTTCATCCCGGGACAAGTACGCATAGTTCCCGGTGGAGCCGAGCACGCCCAGCGAGTTCACGCCCGCTCCCGCAGCTCGCGACACCAACTTCGCAACGGCCTTCACGTCAATGCGGTCATCAACAACCGGCGTGAGGGGAAAAGCACAGAGACCGTCAAACATGAGTCCTTCTTTCAACCGGCTGCGGACTGCCCAAAGTGGAGCAGCGCATGAACATTTGATTCCGGTGTCCATCGTGGCACCCCATTTGGTCCTACACTAGGTCCAAGAAAGTTCAATTCTGGAGGTCCATATGGGAGAGATCGAGCTGCCGCTCACACTCGACAGGAATGATCCGAGTCCACTGACCGCCCAACTGGCCGGCCAACTCCGCAAGGCCATCCTCCGTGGGCTGCTCCGGCCGGACCACACGCTTCCGGCAACACGCAGGATGGCTTCCGAGCTCGGCATTTCACGCGGCGTGGTGGTCCGGGCGTTTGAGCAGTTGGCCGGCGAGGGATTCCTTGAAAGCCACGGTGCCGGTGGAACCCGGGTGGCGATCCGCCCGGACGTTCAACACGCTTCCGCCAAGGAACGCCCGGTTCCGCACATCCAGGACAGCAGGCCGATCATCGATCTCACGCCGGGACGTCCTTCGGGCACACCGTTCAAGGACCGTCAGTGGCACACCGCCTGGCGCAAGGCGGTATCCGAACAGGGAACCACGCATCTGCCCCCGGCTCTTGGCACCGACGCCCTGCGGAAGGCAGTCGCCGGGCACCTGGCCGTATCCCGGGGACTGGACGTCGGACCCGAAGACGTCATCATTACGGCAGGAACAAGCGACGCCTTGCATCTGGCAGTGGCCTCCCTCCGAAGCCGCAGGGAGCATCCACGCATACTCGTCGAGGATCCGGGGTATCCCACGGCGCGACGGGTCATGGCCGCTGCCGGTGCCGTGGTGGAAACAGTGCCCATCGATGAAGACGGACTGAGGGTTTCCCAGCTGGCCACCCTTGAACGGCTGCCGGACGCCATGCTGATCACCCCGAGCCACCAGTACCCACTCGGCGGACGGATGCCTGTCCAGGAACGGCTGGATCTTCTGAATTGGGCAGCCAAAAATGGTGTGCTCGTCCTCGAAGACGACTATGACAGCGAATTCCGCCACCGCCGGATGCCCCTGCCCGCCATTGCCTCACTTCCATCCAAGGCCGATGTTGCGCTATTGGGGACCTTTTCCAAAACCCTCAGTCCCTGGCTGCGCTGCGGCTACCTCGTGGTCCGCGGGGAATCAGGCCAGGTGCTGAAGGCCATGCGCGAAGACCTCGACACACCGGTCCCCGGCATCATGCAATCGGCCCTGGCCCACTACATCCAGGCCGGGGGCCTCTCCCGGCATATCACCCGGGCCCGCCGCGAGTACTCACACCGCCGGGCCCTGCTCCTGGAACGCCTCGGTGCCCGCCCGGATGTCCGCATTTCCGCCCTCGACGGAGGGCTCCACGCGGTCCTGCATTTCCAAGGAAGGGACGCCCGGCAATTGGCCGACGAGGCCCTTCGCCGGGGAGTCCGCATGGCCACACTGGCCGCCTACTATGTCGACCGCCGGCCCGAAAACGGCCTGGTGATCGGTTACGGCGCCCCCAGCGACCTTCAGCTCACCAAGGCCCTTGACATCATCGCCGAACTGCTTGACGGATGCTGACCGCTGCAACCCAACGCCTTCCGCAAGTCCAGCACCCGGCGCCGTGTTTGTCCCCGCATTCGGCGATCTGCGTCATCACGGTGTTATCCGCCAGCGTGGTGGCGTCCCCGACCTAGCGGCCCTCCAGGACTTCCTTGGAAACAATAATGTCAACGAGGGGAATGAACTGGCCGGCAGACTGAACAGGACGCCGCTCTTGGGACGTCGATTCACGAATCCCAGAGCTCAAAGGACTCGGCGAGTCTGGACTCGTATACCGGATTTGTATACCGAGGTTCAGGTTCCGGGTGCTTCCGTGGGGCGAACCCCTCCAACAATGTGACCACGCCACCGCGTGTGACCAGCGCCCACACCGCTGCCGAGCCCATGGCCACGCCAAAAACTACATCCGTGTCCAAGCGCTCAACCATGTCGCGTGCTCCTTCCGACAGGCCGGCGACCAGTCTCTGCAACGGGAGGTTGGGCCTCGCGTCTCGACGTTTGCCGCAGAGGTGTGCATTGCTGCACGGCACATGTGCCCAAACGGACTCCGTCATGACCGCTGGAACCGCTTCCAACTTCAATGTGATCTGGGCCATACTCATGGGGTGATCGGCAGGTGGCAATTGCCCCAAGTGCCATCCATGGAACCTTCGGAGGTTGGAAGTGGCTTCATCTCGCCCCAGCAGTGCCAGTATTCAGGAGCGCAAGGGACTCAAGCGCGTGGTCGTCGCATCGATGGCCGGGACGGTCGTCGAATGGTACGAGTTCTTCTTGTACGCAACCGCGGCAACCTTGGTCTTCAACAAGATCTTCTTCCCCGAAGCGGCCAATGAGCTGGACAACATCATCAAGGCGTTCCTGACCTACGCCGTCGGCTTCATCGCCCGGCCCATCGGCGGCATCGTCTTCGGCCACTTCGGTGACAAGTACGGCCGCAAGCACCTGCTGCAGGTCGCCATCGTGCTCGTGGGCGTCACGACCTTCCTGATGGGATGCCTGCCGACCTTCGACGCGATTGGCTACGCGGCACCGATCCTGTTGGTGGTCCTCCGCTTCTTCCAAGGCTTCGCAGTGGGCGGCGAATGGGGAGGCGCGGTGCTCCTGGTCGCCGAGCACGCACCGGACAAGGAACGCGGGTTCTGGGCATCCTGGCCGCAGGCCGCGGTGCCGGCAGGCAACCTGCTCGCCACCATCGTGCTGCTGGTGCTGTCCTCCACCCTTTCCGAGGAGGCCTTCCTGGCCTGGGGCTGGCGCATTGGCTTCTGGCTTTCGGTCGTCATCGTGGCCGTTGGCTACTACGTGCGCACCCGGATTTCCGACGCCCCGATCTTCAAGGAGGCCAAGGCCGAGCTGGAGCAGAACGCGGAAGCCGGCTACGGCGTGGCCGAGGTCTTCCGCCGCTACCCGCGTGGCGTGTTCACCGCCATGGGGCTGCGGCTGGGCGAAAACATCCTCTACTACATGGTCGTGACGTTCTCGATCACCTACCTGAAGACCCAGTTGAAGATGGACACCTCGACCATCCTGCTGCTGATGTTGGTGGCGCACGTGATCCACTTTGCCGTGGTTCCGGTGATCGGGCGCTACACGGACAAGCTGGGCCGCCGCCCGGTGTACGCGCTGGGGGCCTCGCTCATGCTGGTCTGGGGTTTCGTCGCCTTCCCGCTGTTCAATACGCAGAACGACTTCGTGATCCTGCTGGTGGTCGTGGCGGGCCTGCTGGTCCACGGACTGATGTACGCCGGGCAGCCGGCCATCATGGCCGAGATGTTCCCGACCCGGATGCGCTACTCGGGCGTCTCGCTGGGCTACCAGGTGACCTCGATCGTCGCCGGGTCCATGGCGCCGATCATCGCCACCTTCCTGCTGAGCGTTTACGGCTCGTGGGTGCCGGTGGCCATCTACATCGGTCTCGCCGCGATCATCACTCTGGTGGTCGTGTACTTCATGCGTGAAACCAAGGGCATTTCCCTCCACGACATCGACGAGGCCGACCGGGCCCGGACGATCGTCATCAACACCGAGGCCTCCGATGCCGCGGCGAGGGACAGCGTGAAGTAAACGCACCGGCCTGGGGGCCGCATTGCAAACATGCCCGGGGGAGCGGCGAGCACCGCTTCCCCGGGCATCTGCGTGTCCGCGTCCTACGCGGCGGCCTCGCCCATGGCCGCAACCGCGGCCTGGACCGCCGGGTTCCGCAGTGCCTCTTCGCGCCCGACCACCCAATAAGTGGCGGCATACGCATAGTCCTGGGGCAGCAGCCTGACCAGATCGGCCTCGAGGTCGGCCAGGAAGTCGGGGAGGATCCCGATCCCCGCGGCGGCCTTGGTCGCCGCAATGTGTGAGAACACGCTGGTGGAGGTGATGCCACGTGGCATGGGCGGCAGCGGTTCGGTGGCGCTGTCCAGCTCGTCGATGGTCAGCGCGGACTCCACGTAGTAGTTCAACCGGTGCGACACCAGCTCGGCAATGCTGCGCGGTTCCCCGTGCTCGGCCAGGTAGTCGCGGGAGGCGTAGAGCCCCAGGTGGTAGGTGAGCAGCTCGGTCGCCACCGCCTTGTGCACGTGGGGCTTGCCCACGACCACTTCCAGGTCGACGCCGGAACGGGTCTGCCGGGCCCGCTGCGTTGCGCTCATGAGCTCGACGGCCAGCCGCGGGTGCTTGCGTTGCAGGGCCGCCATGGCCGGGGTGGCAAAGTGCGCGGCGAAGGCGTCGGGCACCCCGATGCGCACCGTCCCGGCGAGTTCGCCGGCGGCCCGCGTCTCGGTGAGTCCCGAGACCGCCCGTTCGATGTCCTCGGCGGCCCCCAGTGCGCGCCGGCCCAGGTCCGTGACCTCCCAGCCGGCGGGGGTGCGCGTGAGCACGCGGCCGCCCATGGCCTTCTCGAGGGCCGCAATGCGGCGCGAGACCGTCGAGTGGTTCACGCCCAGCACGTCCGCGGCCGCCGTGTAGCGCCCGAGTCGCGCCACCGAGAGAAAGGTGATCAAGGATTCCAGATGGTGGTGGTCAATGCTGCGTTCCATGCACTCATTGTGCGTTGACGCACATCGATGGTGCAAACCTGAGCCACTCTTGTGCGTTGAGCGCGAGGTGGTTTACCCATAGTGTGGTGGCTATCACAGCCCAAGTGGGCGGGGAACGGCACAGGAGGAATCATGGCAGTTTACGGCTGGATCGGACTCGGGAACATGGGCGGACCCATGACGGCAAACCTGGTGGCCGCCGGGCACCGGGTCAAGGGTTACGACCTGAACCCGGACGCCTGCATCGCGGCGAAGGAAAACGGCGTGGAGATCGTCGGCGGCATTGCCGAGGCGGTCACGGGATCCGACGCGGTCTTCACCATGCTGCCCAAGGGCGAACACGTCCGCGCCGTCTACGAGGGCGAAAACGGGATCTGGGCGACCGCGGGTGCCGACACCCTGCTGCTGGACAGCTCGACCGTTGACATCGAGACCTCGCGCTTCTGCCACGAGGGCTCGGCCGCACGCGGCCTGAAGTTCGTCGACGCGCCGGTCTCCGGCGGGATCTCCGGCGCCGCCGCGGCAACCCTGGCCTTCATGGTCGGCGGACTTCCGGAGCACACGGCGGAGGCGGTGGGACACATCAAGCCCATGGCGGGCAAGACCATCGTGGCCGGTGCCGCGACGGCCGGCATCGCCGCGAAGATCTGCAACAACATGATGCTCTTCATCGACCTGATGGCCTCGGCCGAGGGCTCCCAGCTCGCCGAGAAGCTCGGGCTGGACCCGAAGGTCTTCTGGGAGATCGCCTCGGTCTCCTCCGGACGGTCCTGGGCGCAGCAGACCTGGTACCCGGTGCCGGGCGTCATCGACACCGCCGCGGCCAACAACAACTTCGATGCCACCTTCCGCGTGGACCTGGCCCGCAAGGACATCGGCCTGGCGCTGGACGCCGGGGAGATGACGGGGGTCAAGCTCCCCGCCGCGGCCCTGGCGCGCGAACACTTCGACGCGCTGATCAACGAAGGACTCGGGGCCAAGGACTGCTCCCTGATCGTCAAGAACGTTTCCCCCGACGGCACCGTTGCCGGCTACACCCAGGAAGAGAACTGACCATGTCCCAGACCCTTGAGCACCTGGCAACAACCACGATCGGCCACCGCATCGGCGGCAAATCCATCACCGAATCCGAGCGCTTCGGCCCGGTCTACAACCCTGCCACCGGCGAACAGACCGGCCAGGTCGCCCTGGCCAGCGCACAGAGGGTGCGCGAAGCGGTCACGACCGCGGCCGAGGCCCAACGCTCGTGGCGCCGCCTGGGCCTGGCCAAGCGCAGCCAGATCCTCTTCAAGGTCCGCCAGCTCATCGACGAGCGCCGCGCGGAATTGGCCGCCATCATCACCGCGGAGCACGGCAAGGTGCTCTCCGACGCCGACGGCGAGATCGTCCGCGGCCTGGAAAACGTGGACTTCTGCACCGGACTGATGCACCACCTCAAGGGCGAGTACGCCGAACAGGTCGCCACCGGCGTGGACGTGCACCAGACGCGGCAGCCCCTCGGCGTGGTCGCCTGCATCACCCCGTTCAACTTCCCGGCCATGGTGCCGCTGTGGATGATCACCACGGCCATCGCCGCCGGCAACGCGGTGATCCTCAAGCCCAGCGAGCGCAATCCCTCGGCCGCGAACTGGATCGCCGGTGTCTTCGAGGACGCCGGCCTGCCGGCCGGGATCCTGAACGTCGTGCACGGGGACAAGGAAGCCGTCGACGAGATCCTGGAAAACCCCGGCATCACCGGCGTCTCCTTCGTCGGGTCCACGCCGATCGCCAAGTACGTGTATTCCACCGCGGCTGCCAACGGCAAGCGGGTCCAGGCACTGGGAGGCGCCAAAAACCACATGGTCGTCATGCCCGACGCGGACCTGGACGCCGCCGCGGATGCCGCGATCTCCGGTGCCTACGGTTCGGCCGGCGAACGCTGTATGGCCGTCTCGGTCGTCGTGGCCGTCGGCTCCATCGCCGATGAGCTGGTCGCCAAGATCTCCGAGCGCATCCCCGGCCTCACTGTCGGCGACGGGACCGATCCGGACTCGGAGATGGGGCCGCTGATCACCGCCGCAGCACGCGAGAGGGTGGCCGGATTCATCGCCTCGGCCCAGGAAGAAGGCGCCGCGGTGCTGGTCGACGGCCGCAACCAGCGCTTCGATTCCAACGGCTTCTTCATCGGGGTCTCGCTTGTTGACCACGTCAAGCCCGGCATGAGGGTCTACGACGAGGAGATCTTCGGCCCGGTGCTGGCGGTGGTGCGCGTGGAGGACTACGCGCAGGCCGTGGAACTGATCAACTCCAACCGGTTTGCCAACGGCACCGCGGTCTTCACCCGCGACGGCAAGACCGCGCGCGAATACGAGTTCGACATCGAGGTCGGGATGGTGGGCATCAACGTGCCGATCCCGGTGCCCATCGGGGCGTTCAGCTTCGGCGGCTGGAAGGACTCGCTCTTCGGCGACACCCACATGTACGGCCCGGAGTCGTTCAACTTCTACACCCGGCGCAAGGTCGTCACCAGCCGGTGGCCCGATCCGAGCGAGTCCCAGATCGAACTGGGATTCCCCACGCACTGACCGGGGACCGAGTGCAGGAGATGTCGGCAGCCCCGCCTGGGTTGCCGACATCTTCGGTTCTGGCGCCATGGGCCGGAACCCGTGAACCGGCACCGGACTTCGAACGCCAAGAGAGGATGACGCGGGATGCCAGAGACGATGAACGCCGTGGTGGTTTCCGAACACGGGGGCCCGGAAAGCTATGAGTTTCAGCAGGTCGAGCGGCCGGCGCCAACGGCGGGCCAGGTCCTGGTGAGGTTGAGCGTCGCGGGGGTGAACTACCTCGACGTCGCCCAGCGCAACGGGGCAACACCGTTGCGGGCCCCGTTCCGTGCCGGGGTCGAGGGCGTCGGCGTCATCGAGGCGTTGGGACCGAACGTATCCGGCCTCGAAACCGGACAGCGCGTCGGGTGGCTTGCCGGGGGACAGGGGAGTTTCTCTGAGTTCGCGGTGGTCGACGCCGCGAAGCTGGTCGCGATCCCCGACGGGATCGACGACTCCACCGGCGTGGCCGCCCTGATGCAGGGATTCACGGCACACTACCTGGCCCACGACACCTACGCCGTCGGCCCGGGCGACACCGTGCTCATCCATGCGGCCGCCGGGGGAGTGGGCCAGTGGCTGACGCAAATGGCCAAGCTGAAGGGCGCCCGGGTCATCGGGACGGTATCCACCCAAGCCAAGACGGAGGTGGCATTGGCCAACGGGGCCGACGAGGTCATCGGATACGAAGGTTTTGCCGATCAGGTCCGCGAGCTCACCGGAGGGGAAGGCGCGTCGGTCATCTACGACGGGGTCGGAAAGACGACCTTCGCCGAAAGCCTGCGGGCGCTGCGGATACGCGGCACGCTGGTCGCGATCGGCAACGCCAGCGGGCCAATTCCGCCCTTGGACGTGAACGCGCTGGCCGGGCTCGGGTCCCTCGTCGTGACGCGTCCGACCGTTCTCCACCACGTGCGCACGGCGGAGGAAATATCCGGGCGGGCGTCAGAAATCTTCGGCTGGATCGCTTCCGGCGCGATCAAGGTCCCACACGTGACCCGGTACGGCATCGCGGATGTCGCGGAGGCATTCAGGGCGCTGGAATCCCGCGGCACCACCGGCAAGGTGGTCCTGAAGCATCCGATGGTCGGCAGGTAAACGGGACGGCGCCCTCTTCCGAGTACGTGGGATCTTAACGCGCGGTTCACCTCATCGTGGCCGCAGCGTTGTCCGGGAAGGGCAGCGTGGTGGGTGTCCATCCCCGACACCGAAGGATCCCCACCATGAAGTTTCGCACCCTCACGCTTGGCACGCTGGCTGCCTGCATGCTCGCCGGGCTGGCCGGCCCGGCCGTTGCCGCACCGGATGTCCCCCAGGACAGCGTGCCCCCGATCCTGATCGGCCACCGCGGCGCCGCCGGCGTCGCACCGGAAAACACCCTGGCCGGCGTCAAGGCCGGCAGCCAGTCGGGTGCCGACTTCGTCGAGATCGACGTCCAGCTCTCCAGCGACGGCGTCCCGTTCATCTTCCACGACGACACGGCCGCACGCACGACCAACGTCGCCGACCTGTTCCCGGACCGCGTCAACGACCCGATCACGTCCTTCACCTGGAACGAACTGCAGCGGCTCGACGCCGGATCCTACTTCTCGGCCGACTTCGCCGGCGAGAAGATCCCGCACTTCGACGCGGTGGCCGACGTCCTCGCCGGGGAAGCGGGAGTCTTCATTGAGATCAAGTCCCCGGCGAAGTCCCCGGGCGTCGAGCAGGTTGTCGCCGAGGCCCTGGCCAACGACCCGGAATGGAGCGAGCTGGAGCAGACCGGCAAGATCGAGGTCCTGGGCTTCGACGCCATGTCCAACAAGCTGTTCGCGCAGCTGGCCCCCGAGGTCCCGCTGCAGCAGCTGACCGGCACCGTCCCCAGCGCAGAGGTCCTGGCCGACTACGCCACCTACGCCGATTCCTTCGGCACCAGCTACCGGACCCTCGGTGCCGACGGCGCCGAGCGGGTCAAGGAGGCCGGGCTTGGCCTCGGCGTCTACACCGTGAACTCCACCCAGGCCGCGGATGCCGCCATGGAACTGGGCGTCGAGCGCATCACCGGCGACTTCCCGCAGCAGATCGAGCGCCACCTGGAGGGCCAGAAGGTGTTCCCGTCGAACAACGGGGTCGTCATTTCCGGTTCGGTCAACGACGTGCCGGGCAACGACCTGCACCCAGAGACCGGCGAGCATGTCATCCTCGCCAACAAGGGCAACCGCACCATCGACGTCAGCGGCTACGTGCTGCGCGACGCGGCGAACAACATCCTGCGCGTCGGCGAGGGATTCAAGCTGGTGCCGGGTGCCGAACTGCGCGTGTTCTCGGGACCGGGCACCAACAGCGCCGAGGCGTTCTACCTCGGCGGCGACGTCGCGGTCCTGAACAACGGCGGCGACTCGCTCGGCCTCTGGAACGCCAAGGGCCGGCTGCTGGACACCTTCGCCAACTAATTCCGGCAGCAACACCTGCCGCCCAACAGACGGCCGTGCCCGCCCTAATCGCTCTAGGGGTGGGCACGGCTTTCTTGCGTCCACTTACAATTTGCGCACATCGCGCCGGATCGGATGGTCCTCGGGGACCTGCACCAGCACGATCCGGGTGCCGTCGGGGTCTTCGATCCATACCTCGATCAGTCCCCACGGCTCGGTCCGCGCCTCCCGAACGACGGGGACGCCGAGTCCCGCCAGTCGTTCCAGCTCGACATGCACGTCGCGGACCTGCAGCCACAGCACCAGCGAGGACGGTTCGCCGGCCCCGCGGTTGCCGGAGACCTCCAGCAGCCCGTTGCCCAGGAAGAACACCTGCCCAAGGTGCTCGGCGGTGCCGAATTCGCGGGCGACGGCCAATCCCAGCACGTCGCGGTAGAAGCCCTGGGTCGCGGGCAGGTCCACGGGCCGCAAGAGCACCCGGCTTGAGAGGATCTCCATGGAACCCAATCTACCGGTGGGTGCGGCGCCTAGCGCCAGGGAACCTCGCCGATAAGTGCCTGGCCCTCGGCCACGTAGCCGGCCATCTCGGCGGCCGGAACCATGGAGCCGCCGGTTGACCAGACGATGTGCGTGGCGTTGGCCAGGGCCGTGTCGTCGAGCCCGAACGCGGTGCGGTATATTTCGTCTTCGAGGATCCGCCAGGGGCCGGCGAACCCGGCCGCGGCGGAGGGCTCCACGTCGATGCCCTCGGAATCGTGGAGCAATCCGACGAAGGCCTTCATGCGTTCGTCGGTGGCGGTCACATATCCGTCGATCATTTGCTGCAGGTGCTCGCCCACCAGTCGGGACGGGCGGCCCACGGCCAGGCCGTCCGCGGCGGTGAGTCCGTCCAGCCCGATGTCGGCCACGGAAATGGCATCATGCAACCCGGTGCGCACGCCCAGGGACATGCACGGGGCATGGGTCGGTTCGACGAAGATGCAGTGCACCGCGTCCCCGAAGACCTGTTTCAGCCCGAAGGTCACCCCGCCCGGGCCGCCGCCCACGCCGCACGGCAGGTAGACGAAGAGCGGGTGGCGCTCATCGATGGTGACCTCCAAGGACGCCAGCTGGCCGGCAAGCCGCGACCCGGCGGCGGAGTAGCCGGCGAACAGGCTCAGCGAGGCCTCGTCGTCGACGAACCAGACGCTCGGATCCTCTTGTGCGGTGCGGCGCCCCGCGGCAACGGCGTCGGAGAAGTTGCCCTCGTGCTCCACGACGGTGACCCCGCGCGAGCGCAGCAGGTCCTTCTTCCAGGCCCGGGCGTCCATGGACATGTGCACGGTGGTCTTGAAGCCGAGTTCGGAGGCGACGATGCCGATGGACAAGCCGAGGTTGCCGGTGGAGCCCACGGCGATGCCGTGCTCCGAGAGCACTGCCTGCACCTTGGGTGTCATCAGCACCCGGGCGTCATCGGTCTCGGCCATGAGCCCTGCTTCGATGGCGATCCGCTCAGCCACTTGCAGAACCTCATGGATCCCGCCGCGTGCCTTGATCGAGCCGCTGACCGGCAGCGCATCGTCGCGCTTGAGCCAAAGCTTGCCGGGAAGGTCCGTGCCAAAGCGGGCGCCGAGTTCGGCCTGCATGTCCGGGATGCCGGTTAGCGGGGATTCCAGGATGCCGTGCGTGGCACGGGTGTCGGGGAAGCATTCGGCGAACCACGGAGCGAAGCGGCGGAAGCGCGCCCGGGCGTCATCGGTGATGGCGGGGTCGATGCCGGACGCCTCGATCCCCGCGGCGCTTGGCGTGGGCCGTTCGCTGAACCAGGCGGTTTCCTCGGCCCGGGCGAGTGCTGCAACCAATGGATCGGAGAGCAACTGCTCGAGGTCGGGAATCTGGGTCATCGCGGCGGCTCTTCTCAAGGTCGGGAGTGTGTTCAGCTTCCAAATGTAGGGCACCGGCGCGCTACCGGCGAGTCGGTGGCGGTGGATGTTGTTTGCGGTCGGAGATCCATTGTGGATGCATGACCATGACGGCTCGTTCTAACCTCGTGAGCTCCGGACAGGGCACATGGTCTGTCCAACCCAAGGTAACTATTGCTCTTGATAAAACCCATCTTCGGCTCCTCCCGACGAAAGTCCGTGGTCCGGCGATGCAACACGCGGCGACTGAACCAGCAACGCCCTCCAAGACCAGTCCTATGGGGGCTTTATGACGTGGCTTTAGTCCCCAAAGTCAAGATTCGACACTCAATCTGGCGTGTCAGTACCACCGTTCTTGCACCATGGCAGAATCGTGGACAAGCGTCGGTTAGAGACGCCCATGCTGAGAATAAATGGAGGTGACGGTGGAGCCTACTGGAGCAAGCCCAGTTGAAGATTCGCAGATCTCGGAGATGGTGGATTTTCTCATGGCCAAGGCCGATTCAATCGGCGTCCTGCTGGCAAAGCGTTACCGTGAAGAAATCGTCGAATACCGTTCCCTTCCCGAGGGCTTTATCGAGCAGGATGTGGCCCCGACGGCCCGCCACAACCTAGAAACCATGCTTCTTGGGCTCAGTCATGATGCCACTATTACCAACGAGCATCTGGATAGGTTCCGCGAAAGTGCTGTCCGGCGTTTTCGCCAAGGCGTTCCAATACAGGCCCTCCTGCATGCATACCGGCTTTGGGGACATACGGTGTGGGACCAAGTGCAGATGGCTCCGCAGGTGGCGGATTATCCAGAGGGAGCCCTTCGTATTGCCGGCAAAATCATGCAGCACGTCGACTACGTCTCTGCCGCAGTTACGGAAGCCTACCTGGATGAGGCCTCAGGCATGATTCATGACCGCGAAAAGGGGAGGCGCGACTTTCTTGAAGCACTCATCGCCGGCAACCAACCAGGTCGCATCGCAACTCATGCGAAACACTTCAACCTGAAAGTGGACGGCTCCTACTTCGTTGTCTTGGTTCGACGCCGCCCCGGTAGACAGAACACATCAATCTCAATGCGGGTCTGCCTCGAGACTGTGCAGAAGTCTATCTCCGGAACACAGGCCAAGGTAGGCTTGGCCGGCGCACGCGACGAAGAAGTAGTTGCAATCGTCGAGGCGATCAGAGGAACCCCATTGGATTCCCGCGACCAATTGGACCGTCTAGCCAGCTCTCTGCCTGAGTTTTCAGTAACGGTGGGCAGACTACGTGAGGGGCTTCCGAGTGTGGCTCAGGGGTACGTTGACGCACAAAACGCGACGTCGTTCGCGGTGCTGAACAAGACTCCCCGCGCATATCTTTTTTCTGACACCCTTTTGGACCAGATCGCACGCTCCAGCCCATTCCGTCATGACCTTGCTGGGGACACTACTGACCTAATTGCCGCATGCGATGCGAAACGTGGATCTGGTTTGTTGGAAACCATCCGTGCCTACGTTGACTGTGGTTTCAAGCTCGTCCAGACGGCAGAGATCCTGAGAGTCCAGCCCAACACCGTCAAATATCGGCTTAATCGCATCGCACAAGTCACGGGTCACGATCCGCTCCAAGTCCAAGGCATGACGTTGTTTACTCTCGCTCTGCGGATCCCGCCGGGCCCCGACTCAGCCTGAGTTTCGCGCGTCTTTGCAAAATACGCAAATCTTTCGCTAATACTTCGCACTTAGGTCTAGAGACCACCCCTGCGCAACGCTCCTACGCTGATGCTATCAACGTGATTTGCATCACCGATTCTCATAGGAGACGCCTTGACGATTATCTCTCTACCGGCCACAGAAACCATATGGAATCCCGGGCCAGCTGAACTCGAGCGCAGTCGTATTCTCAAGTTCGCATCTTGGGTCGGGTGTTCAACGCTATCGGAACTTCACGCGAAGGCCGACGCAGATCCGGAATGGTACTGGGGCCGAGTTTCTGACTGGCTGGGTCTGAAGTGGCAGTCGGAACCCGATTCCGTAGCCGACCAGTTGACTGAACCGCACCTCACACGCTGGTTTCCTGGCGGTCATCTCAACTTGACAGAGAACGCCGTGAACCGCTGGATTCGTGAGGGTCGAGGCGAAGAAATTGCGTTGACTTGGGAATCGGAAAACGGTTCTGCTGGTGCCTGGAGCTTCAATGAACTGGACCGTGAAATTAACCGCGTCTCGCATGGACTGCTGGATTTGGGCATAGAGTTCGGCGACACTGTGGGGATCCAGCTCCCCATGGTCCGCGAAGCAGCCGTTGCCCAACTGGCATGCGCCAAGATCGGTGCTATTGCGGTCCCCGTATTTTCTGGATATGGCTCGACTGCGGTAGCCGATCGACTAGGTATCTCCGGTGCTGTGGTGCACATCGTTTCCAACGGCTTCGAGCGCCGTGGAAAGATCGTGGAAACACGTGCTGAAACCGCAAAGGCGCTCAGCCTCGCCGGTACTGTCAAGCACACGATCGTCCTTCAGGTAGTCCCGGGATGTGAGAAGCCAGCATTGGACGGCGAGGTATCTTGGGACGACTTGGGAGCCGGCAGTGAGGGGCTCCCGGTTAGGGCGGCCCACTGCCCGGCCGACCATCCATTGCTCATTGCATTCACTTCGGGAACCACTGGTGCTCCCAAAGGTGTTGTACTAAGCCATTCGGGCTTCGCCATCAAAGCCGCCAGCGATGCGGCGTTCAGTTTTGACATCGGACAGGGCGATACCGCTATGTGGATCACTGATCCGGGGTGGATCATGAGTCCTATCACCGTTCTGGGTGGGCTCATTGCCGGAAGTAGCGTTGCGCTCTTCAGCGGCTCGCCTGATTACCCGGAACACACACGGCTTTGGGAAGTCGTACGGCGGCACGGGGTTACGATGCTCGGGATCTCCCCGACGCTGGTTCGGACGCTCATGAGTCAGGATGACGGATCCGTTATTGAATACGGGGAATTGCGTGTCATCGCGTCCAGCGGCGAGGCATGGACTCCCGACGCTTATGAATGGATTTTCGGAAGGGTCACTAACCGTTCCCTTCCCATCATCAATTACAGCGGCGGAACCGAGGTTTCCGGGGCCATCCTCTCCAACCTAAGCGCATTGCCTATCCATCCCTGCGGATTTGCGGGCCCCTTGCCGGGAATGGGGGCAGCAGTCATAGACACCGATGGCGCCAGCATAGAAGCCGGTTTTGGGGAACTTGCCTTGCGCTTGCCCTCACCAGGCATGCCCGTGACATTCTGGGGTGCGCCCGAACGATACTTCAACACGTACTGGAACCGCTGGCCGGGCATTTGGTACCACGGCGACTGGGTCGAGGTCGGTAACGACAATGTCTGGTACATCCGGGGCCGCAGCGACGACACCCTTAAGATTGCGGGCAAGCGGCTGGGACCCGCGGAAGTGGAATCGGTGGTCAACGGCTTCGAATTCGTACTCGAATCAGCGGCCATCAGCATCCCCGACGCTGTGAAGGGCGAGGCGCTGGTCATATTCGCCCGCGTGGCACCGGCCGTCATGGGTGATGCCGAAAGCCTGGCTGCAGCCATCGAAACGGCAGTTACCCGGGCCTTGGGGAAACCTCTCAAGCCAAAACACGTCCATGTTGTTGAAGCGCTACCTCGAACGCGAAGCGGCAAGATCCTGCGCAGGGTCATCAGGTCCGTATACCTCGGAGATTCCCCCGGCGACGTTTCTTCCATGGAAGATCCCTCCGCCCTTACCGCGATCGGAGAAGCTCGATGAAGAGCCACTTCGACGCCGAAATCATCGGTGTGGCAGAGCTACCGCCACGGCGAACAACATCTGGGGAAACGACCCTGGGTATGATCGCCAACGTTGCACGCCTAGCCATGAAAGACGCTGGCCTGAAGCCACAGGACATCGATGGGCTGGTCGTTGGACCCCAAGTCGGCGAGACCCCCCAGCACGTTCCTGCCACGGTGGCTGAATATCTCGGCTTGCAGCCCCGATACGCAGACATAGTGGATCTGGGTGGAGCCACCGGGGCCGGCATGGTGTGGCGTGCGGCATCTGCCATCCAAGCGGGGATGTGTGACACAGTGTTGTGCGTTCTGGCCAACACCCGTGATCCGGAAGTCACGCCGCGTTCACCGAACCGCAATCCCATCCGCGAGTTCGATGTTCCTTATGGAGGCAGCGGTGCCAATCAGGCATACGCCATGATTGCGCAGCAGCACATGGCGCGTTTCGGAACCACTCCGGAACAACTGGCCTGCGTCCCGGTGAAGCAACGTGCTAACGCCATGCTGAACAAGGCAGCGGTTTTCCATGGAAAGCCGATCACCATCAAAGATGTCCTGACCTCGCCGATGGTGATGTCACCCCTGCGTCTTTTGGAGGTCGTCATGCCCTGCGGTGGTGGAGCAGCCGTGATTCTCACCTCGGGACGGCGGGCCAACGATGCCCCGCACCCATCGGTCGGGCTGATGGGAGCCGGTGAACGGATCACACACCGGGCGCTTAGCCAGGCACCGGAATTAACTACTTCGCCAATTGCCTCAGCCGTCGCCGACGCCTACGCAATGGCGGGCGTCGGCGCCGCGGACATAGATTTCCTTTCCATCTACGATTGCTACTCGATTGTTGTGGCGATGACCGTGGAGGACGCGGGGTTCTGTGCCAAGGGAGAGGGCGGAGCTTGGTTGGAGGAACACGATTTTTCCATTGCGAGCCGACTGCCAATCAACCCCCACGGCGGCCAGCTGGCCACCGGACAGGCCGACTTGGCCGGCGGAATGGGACACATCGTCGAAGCCGTCCATCAGCTTCGGGGGACCGCCGGGGATCGCCAGATTCGCTCCCCCCAAAGGGCCTTGGTGACCGGTAACGGGGCAACTATGAGCGAAGAAGTTGCACTCGTTTTGATTGGAGCGGACCAATGAGCACCCCCGCAACCACCCCCTCAATCGCCAAGCCGGGTTTTGTCTCCACGCGGTTGACAACACCGTATTGGAGGGCGGCCGAAACCGGAAAGCTGTTGCTGCAGGAATGCCTGGAATGCGGCCATTTGCAGCACTATCCCCGGAACCTTTGCACCAACTGCTGGTCTCAGGACCTCCATTGGAAGGAAGCCGCAGGTGATGCCAGTATCTGGACCTTTACCGTCGTGGGCATTCCCGGTCATCCGGCCTGGGGTGACGAAGCCCCATACGTCCTGGCGCTCGTGGAGCTAGCCGAAGGCCCCCGGCTCATGACCAACATCGTCGGTTGTGCCCCTGAATCGGTGCATTGCGGACAGCGCGTGCAGCTCAGACCGCACCGCGGAGCAAGCGACAACCAAACCCTACTTCAATTCACCCCATTCACCAGAGACAATTGAGGATCCACCATGTCATCCAATCTGATTGAGACACCAGAGCAGGCACTCACCCGCCGTCGCGCACGTGTTGCGAGCTTTGTGGGCACCACCATCGAGTGGTACGACTTCTATCTCTATGGAACCGCAGCTGCTCTGGTCTTTGGGCAGCTGTTCTTCCCCAACTTCTCGGGCTTGACAGCGACGATTCTGGCACTGTTGACCTTCTCGGCCGGCTTCATTGCCCGTCCACTGGGCGGCGTGATCATGGGGCACTTCGGCGACAAAATTGGGCGAAAGGCCATGTTGGTCCTTTCGTTAGTCATGATGGGCGGGGCGACCGCCCTGATCGGCATGTTGCCTACATACGGCAGCATCGGCATTTGGGCGCCCATCCTTCTGTTGGTCCTGCGCACCGTCCAAGGTTTCGGTGTCGGCGGAGAATGGGGCGGTGCAGTCCTGGTTGCCGTCGAAAACGCCCCAGCGGACAAACGCGGATTGTTCGGTGCATGGCCGCAGGCAGGCGTCCCGGTGGGCCTGCTATTGGCAAACGGTGTCTTCATGAGTTGCCAGTTATTGCTTACCCCGGAACAGTTCATGGCCTGGGGCTGGCGCGTTGGTTTCCTGGGGTCGGTATTGCTTATCGTCGTCGGATTGTTCATCCGACTCAAGATGGAAGAGACCCCGGCCTTCGAGAAGGCCAAGAGCCAAGGCGAGGTTGCTAAGTTCCCCGTCCTTGAGGTCCTACGCAATCAATGGAGGGCTGTTGCAATTGCTGTGGGTATTAAGGTCTCGCAGAATGCAATCTTCTACATCATCACCGTCTTCGCACTCACCTACGTCAGCAAGGCGCTTGGGCTTCCGAGTTCGGTTGCCTTGATTGGTGTCATGATCGCCTCGGTCCTCAGTTCATTCAACTTGTTGTTTACCGGTTGGCTTTCGGACCAGTACGGACGGCGGCGAGTCTATTTGCTTGGTGCGGTTCTATCCGGGTTATTCGCTTTCCCCTTCTTCATGATGATGAATACCCGACACTCGGTGATGATTTGGCTGGCCATCGTGATCGCTTTGCTCCTGCACGACCTGATGTACGGACCGCAGGCCGCGTTCATGGCCGAAATGTTCGACACAAACGTCCGCTATACCGGTGCGTCACTGGGCTACCAGATCGCGTCGATGATTGCTGGTTCTGTCTCACCGGTCCTGGCCGTCTATCTGCTGAGCATCTCGGATAACAAACCATGGGCGGTGGCACTGTACATGGTGGGCATTAGCGTGATCACGATCATTGCCACGTGGATTGCCAAGGAAACCCACCGCGGCAACCGGGTAAAGGGGCGAATCCACTCGAGATTCGATGCAGAGGTCGTCCAAGAGAATGACAACAGCGCGAATTCTCCGGTAGGGAACTAACCAAGATGTCGGCCCACAAGCAAGCAACCCGGCAGCGGACAACGACTGCGTTGGTCCAGGTACTCGGACTCGCGGTCTGGTTCTCGGCGACTGCCGTCGGGCCCAGCCTGCAACGCGAGTGGGCCCTCGATGACGCCTCCCTGGTCTGGATTACCACGTCAGTGCAGTTGGGTTTCGTTGTGGGTGCAGTCGGATCGGCGTTCCTTAATTTGGCCGACAGATTTCCAGCGCAGTACGTTCTTGCAACTAGCGCTGCCTGCGCATCCGCATGCACATTGGTTTTTGCCATCACGGCCGACAGCCTCGGGCCAGCAATCCTGTTCCGTTTTCTCACCGGACTATTTCTGGCGGGAATCTATCCCGTCGGGATGAAGCTGATCGCGTCCTGGTCGCTTCCCGCCGGGCGAGGAAAGGCCTTCGGCATTCTCATCGGGGCCTTGACAATTGGATCTACGGTCCCGCATCTGATTGGAGGGATTGGCCTACTGCCTTGGCGTCAAGTCATGGGGGTAGCTGCGGGTTTCGCGTTGTTGGCCGCAATCATTTCGGCGCTCTTTCTACGCGTTGGTCCATACATCCAGCGAGAGAAGCCCAAGGTGGACCCCCGCCATGTACTTGTTCTCTTTCGACAGCAGCGGCCGCGCCTAGCCAACGTCGGCTATTTCGGGCACATGTGGGAGCTATACGCGTTGTGGGCCTGGCTTCCCATCTTTATCCTAAGCAGTCGTCAATTGCGTGAACCAAGCGACGTGCTTGGCGTGGGCATAGTCGTCTTCGCAACCATGGGCATAGGTGGAGTGATTGGATCAATGCTCGGCGGATGGGCCGCCGACAAATGGGGTCGACCGCAGTCGGCGGCCGTGGCCCTCGCCGTCAGCGGCTCCTGTTGCCTGGCCTCCCCGATCATGTTTACTGCACCCGATCCATGGCTCTTTGCCTTCCTGCTGCTCTGGGGAGCTTCGGTGATTGCCGATTCCGGGGTCTTCTCGACTGCGTTGAGCGAAAGCGTCGACAAACGCCTCATCGGTACGGCACTGACGACCCAAACCGCCGTTGGATTCCTCATCACGGTCGGCTCGATCCAGCTTGTTCCTCTGTTTGCCGGAATTGTCGGCTGGCAATACGCATTCGTGGTACTTCTCCCGGGACCAGTCTTCGGCGTCCTGACCATGCACACTCTCTCAACACTCAATAAAAACAACGAAAGGCACTCCAATGACCACGACCGCGCACTCACACCTGTACGTCGGCAAAACCGCCCAGTTGTCTCGCACCGTTTCTAGCGATGACATCTCGCTTTTTACCGACATCAGCGGCGACCGCAATCCAATCCACTATGATCCGGCCGCGGCCAAAGCCTCTCGCTTTGGGGAGATAGTTGTTCAGGGCGGTGTCACAAGCGCGATATTGAATGCCGTGGTGGCGGAAGAGCTCCCCGGCCCAGGAAGCGTCTTCTTGAACGTGAACTGGGATTTCGTAGCCCCCGTCCGCCCTGGTGACGTGATTACTGGGATCGTGGAAGTCACGGAAGTTCGGACGGACAAACCCATCACCAAGATCAAAACCAAAGTAGTGCGCGGTGACGGAATTGTCGTCCTCGAGGGAACAGCGGTCTGCTACACGATGGCCATGGACGCGGAGAAGGGCTGATTCAAATGTCTAACCGAACTCCGGTCCTGGTTTCAGCTGCCCGGACGGCAATAGGCAAATTCAACGGCATGCACCGAAACACCTCGGGGCTTGACCTCGGCGCCGAGGCTGCACGTGGTGCACTCCGCAACATGAATGGCTATGTCCCGGATACCGTGTTCATGGGGAACGTAGTGCAAGCCGGAAACGGGCAGAACCCAGCTCGTTCGGTTGCGATCCGAGCGGGAATGCCTCTTACGGTGCCTGCCATGACCTTGAACAATGTGTGCTTGGCCAGTCTCTATTCAGCGACGCTTGCCTCCACCCTGATCCGGGCTGGCCAATTCGACAGCGCACTTGTTGGTGGTTTCGAGTCGATGAGCCGGGCTTTGCACGGATTGCAATTGAGGCAATCAGCGCTGTATGGACAAACCTCTGCCATGGATCTGTTGGAGTCCGATGGACTTCGCTGCGCGATCACTGACCAAGGGATGGGGCCCATCTCCGATGAATCCAACGCACGCCTGTCGATTTCACGTGCGGTGCAGGACGACTTCGCTGCAGAGAGCCACCGGCGTGCTGCCAGCGCTACGAACAAGGGGCGTTTTGCGCGCGAAATCGTGCAGGCGGATGAGACCACCGTCGATGAGGGACCACGCCCCGTCACCACCGTGGATATTCTGGGGAAGCTCAATTCGGCATTCTCCCTCGAGGGGACCATTACCGCAGGCAACGCATCGCAAATGTCGGATGCTGGCGCGGCAGGAGTAATCATGGAGAGGGAAAAGGCCCGGCAGATGGGTCTTGACCCTATCGTGGAAATCGTCGACTCCGCCGTTGTGGCTGGTCCTGACACTTCGCTGCACCTCAAGCCAGCCGATGCGATCCGAAAGCTTCTGACAAAAAACGGTCTGGAAACCAGCCAGATCGGGCTCTGGGAAATCAACGAAGCATTCGCCGGCGTTGTGGTGGCCAGCGTGCGTGATGTGGGAATCGACCTCGAGAATGTCAACGTCAATGGCGGGGCCATCGCATTAGGTCACCCGTTGGGCGCGTCGGGCTTCCGGCTTTTACAGACCTTGGCGGTCGAGATGCAGGAACGCCAAGTCGAATATGGGGTAGCAGCAATCTGCGGTGGGGGTGGGCAGGGACAAGCCGTCCTGCTGCGACTTCCCTAAATCACCTAAGGGAATACACTTACGCGCCACCGTTGCGTGAGCAGCCCCAATCCCACTAAATCGGATCGGGTTTGCTCACCCAATTGGCTCCTTGTGTCACTGCTGCAAAAAGGCTCCCACATTTGCCTGGCCAACAGCTCTCGACGAAGTCTGGCAAGCACTGGGGTTAGTAGCAGGCTAGGGTCAAGCGGTGCCGGAGACTTGATGCCGAACCAGAGTTGCTCTGGCATGGCGCAGCAGCGGCTCGTCCACCATCTGTCCCTCGAACGTGAACACGCCGGAGGCGGCGTCCGCCGCGGCAAGAATGCGTTGTGCCCGCTCGACCTGATCAGCTGTCGGTGTGAAGGCCTGGCGGATGATCGGCATTTGCCCCGGGTGGATCGAGGCCTTGGCCCCGAAGCCCGACGCCTGGGCATCGACGGATTCGCCCAGCAACCCTGCGTGGTCGGGAATGTCTATATAGACCGAGTCGATGGCGACCTTGCCGTACGCGCCGGCGGCCAGCAGCACCTGGGAACGGGCGTGCCTGGCCACATCACGGTAGGTGCCCGATTCCTTACGGGAGGATGAGCCACCCAGAGAGGCGACCAGGTCCTCGGCGCCCCACATCAAGGCGACCACATTGTCCGCGGCGGCAATCTGCGGGGCGTTGATAACCCCCAGCGCTGTCTCGCACAAGGCCACGACTCTGAAATCTGCCACGGCGGCCAAGTCGTCAAGGGTCTCGGCCTTGGCGAGCATTATGGTGCGGTACGGGGTCTGCCGGACCGCTGCCAGGTCCTCGTCGAAGTCCGGGGTGCCGGCCGGATTGACCCGCACGATGGTGCGCTCGGGATCCAGGGGGTTGTCGATGAGCATGCGGCGCGCCTCGTCGCGGTTCTCTGTAGCGACGGCGTCCTCCAGATCCAGGATCACCGCATCGGCCCGCTCCAGCGCCTTGGCATAGCGATCAGCGCGGTCTGCCGGGCAGAACAGGATGGCCGGGCCCATGGTGAAGTTCTCCATGCCTAGTCCTCTTCGTTGGTATTCATGGAGGCCGCGTGGGCGTCCTTGGTCCACATCATGCAGGTGCGCGTGGCGGTTGCCACCACGACGCCGTCCTGGTTCCGCCCGGTGTGCTTCATCGTGACGATGCCCTGCCCCGGGCGGGACTTGGAAAGCCGGATGCCGGTGACCTCGGTTTCCGTGTAGAGGGTGTCGCCGTGGAACATCGGGTGCGGGAATTTCACCGCGTCGATGCCGAGCTGGCCGATGATGGTCCCTTCGGTCATCTGCGGCACCGATTGGCCGATCATGGTTCCCAGCGTGAACAGAGAGTTCATCAGCCGCTGCCCGAAGGGCTGGGTTGCGCTCCAGGCCGCGTCCAGGTGCAGGCCCTGGTTGTTCATGGTCAGCGAGGTGAACAGGACGTTGTCGGTCTCGGTCAGCGTGCGCCCGGGGCGGTGTGCGTACACAACCCCCTCGCGCAGTTCGTCGAGGTAGAAACCGCGTTGCTCCACGCGTTCGGGGGTCTGGATGCTCATGCGCTGTGCTCCAATTCGGTCCGGGTGGGTTCGGTGTCGTCGGCTTCCACGATTTTCACCGTGGCAATGATCTGGTTGGCCTTGACCAGGTCGCCGACCTTGAGGTGGCTCATGTGGACGACCCCGTCGCTGGGCGAGAGCATCTGGTGTTCCATCTTCATGGCTTCGATCGAGGCCAGGACCTGTCCTGCGACAACCTGCTGCCCGTCGCTGGCCTGTACCGCAATGACGGTTCCGGGCATGGGGGAGCGGACCTCGGGGGACAGGGCTCCGGCGCCGCGGTCCATGGCTGCAAGTTCGCGGCCCAGCATCTCGGCACGGCCCACGGGCCTGACGCCGGCGGTCCACCCGTCATGGCTCAGCCACACCGTGCCGTCCGCGGCCAGTGCGGTGGCCACGCGGTGCTGCAGCCCGTTGACGGAATAGCGGCCCGGTCCGGTGGGCTTCACCATAAATTCCCGGCCGTCGATGGCAATGGCGGAGCCCGCGGCGGTGTTGCGGAAGGCCAGCGACCGTGTGTGAGAATCGACCTCGAAGTGTTGCGTGGTGCCGGCCGATTCGCCCAAGCGCCAGCCGTCTGCCCGATGCCACGGATTGGCGGAGTGCCCGTGCGTGGCCAGGGACAGGTGCGCGGCCAGGGCAAGCTCGGAGTCAGAGAGCGCCCGGAAGCGCATCTGCGGCATCTTGCGGCCGATGAGGTTGGTATCCAGGTGGCCGGCGGCCACGTCCGCATCGGCAAGGAGCATCCGCAGGTATTCGATGTTGGTGAGCACCCCCAGAATCACCGTGGACGACAATGCCTGGTCCAGGCGCGCCAGGGACTGCTTCCGGTCTCGGCCCCAGGCAATGACCTTGGAAAGCATGGGATCGTAGAAGGAGGACACCTCCAGTCCGTCGAGCAGGGACGAGTCGACGCGAATGCGCTCTCCGGCGGGTTCGGTTACCGACAGGACGGTTCCGATCGACGGGAGGAAGTCATGGGAGGGGTCCTCGGCGTAGACCCGGGCCTCGACTGCGTGGCCGTGAAGTTCCACCTGGTCCTGGGTGAAGTCCAACGCTTCCCCGGCGGCAATGCGCACCTGCCATTCGACGAGGTCCAGGCGCCGGCCGTTGATACGGACAACCTCCTCGGTCACCGGGTGCTCGACCTGCAGCCGGGTGTTCATTTCCATGAAGAAGAATTCGCCGGGGTTCTCGTCACTGACCAGGAACTCCACGGTTCCCGCACCCACGTAGTCCACCGACCGGGCGGCAGCGACTGCCGCAGCGCCGATCTCGGCACGGATGCGTTCGCCGTCCGCGAGGTTTTCCAAAAGGGGCGCGGGTGCCTCCTCGATGACCTTCTGGTGCCGGCGTTGCAGCGAGCATTCGCGCTCGCCCAGGTGCACGGTGTTGCCGTGCCGGTCGGCAAGCACCTGGACCTCGATGTGGCGCGGGTTGCGCACCAAACGTTCAAGGAAGAGCGTGTCGTCGCCAAAGGCACTGCTTGCGGTCCGGCGGGCGCTGGCCAGCGCCTCGGGCAGCTCGGTCGGGGATTCCACCACAAACATGCCCTTGCCGCCTCCGCCGGCGGAGGGCTTGATCAACAGGGGGAAGCCCACCTCGCCGGCGGCATCGGCGAGTTCTCCGTTGCTCAGGCCCGGCTTGGCGATGCCCGGGACCACCGGGACTCCGTGGGACATGACGTGGTTCTTGGAACGGATCTTGTCGCCCATGAGGTTGATGGAAATGACATCCGGACCGATGAAGGCAATTCCGGCTTCTTCCAGGGCACGGCCGAACTCGACGTTCTCGGAAAGGAAGCCGTATCCCGGGTGCACCGCCTGGGCGCCGCTGCGGCGGCAGGCCCCAAGGATTGCCTCGATGCTGAGGTAGCTTTCGCTGGCGGCGCCCGGCCCGACGCGCACCGCCATGTCGGCCTCCGCCACGTGGCGGGCGCCTGCATCCGCATCCGAATACACCGCCACCGAGCGGATGCCCAGGGCCTTGAGCGTGTGGATGACGCGGACGGCGATTTCCCCGCGGTTGGCCACGAGCACCGTGTCAAAAAGTTGGTTGTTCACGATTGGTCCGTTCTGGAGTCAAGTGATCTTGGGAGGGGCGGGAGCCGAACTACATGCGGAAGACGCCGAAGGATGTCTCCGGCAGCGGCTGGCGGGCGCACACGTCAAGGGCCATGCCGAGCACGCGACGGGTGTCCGCGGGGTCGATGACCCCGTCGTCCCAGAGTCGGGCCGTGGAGTAGTACGGATTTCCCTGGGATTCATACTGTTCCTTGATGGGAGACTTGAAGCTCTCCTCGTCCTCGGTGCCCCACGTGCTGCCCGCACCTTCGATCTGGTCGCGTTTGACCGTGGCGAGGACCGAGGAGGCCTGGTTGCCGCCCATCACCGAGATCTGGGCAGCCGGCCACATCCAGAGGAAACGTGGCGAATAGGCCCGGCCGCACATGGAGTAGTTGCCCGCCCCGAAGGAACCCCCGATGATGACCGTCAGTTTGGGCACCCGTGCGGTGGCCACCGCGGTGACCATCTTGGCGCCGTGCTTGGCGATGCCGTCGGCCTCGTAGTCGCGCCCGACCATGAAGCCGGCGAGATTCTGCAGGAAGACCAGCGGGATACCGCGTTGGTCGCACAGCTCAATGAAGTGGGCGCCCTTGAGTGCGGATTCCGAGAACAGCACGCCGTTGTTGGCAATGATGCCGACCTTGTGCCCGTGGATGCGGGCGAACCCGGTGACCAGGGTGGTCCCGTAGTTGGCCTTGAATTCATGGAACTCGCTGCCGTCAACCACGCGGGCGATGACTTCGCGGACGTCATAGGGCGCGTTCACGTCGGTGGGCACTGCACCGTAGATTTCCTCGGCGTCGGCCAGCGGCTCGGCGACCTGTGCTGCGATGTCCCATGCCGGGGCCGGGGACGGAGGCAGGGTCTCGATGATGTTGCGGACGATCGCCAAGGCGTGCGCATCGTTTTCGGCCAAGTGGTCCACCACCCCGGAAGTCTTGGCGTGCAGGTCGCCGCCACCGAGTTCCTCGGCTGTGACGATTTCGCCGATGGCTGCCTTCACCAGGGGAGGGCCGCCAAGGAAGATGGTTCCCTGGTTGCGGACTATGACAGTCTCGTCGCTCATGGCCGGCACGTAGGCGCCGCCGGCGGTGCAGGATCCCATGACCGCGGCGATCTGCGGGATCTTGCGGGCCGACAGGTTGGCTTGGTTGTAGAAGATGCGTCCAAAGTGGTCGCGGTCGGGGAAGACCTCGTCCTGCATAGGCAGGAATGCCCCGCCGGAATCAACGAGGTAAACGCAGGGCAGACCGTTTTCCATGGCGATTTCCTGGGCCCGCAGGTGCTTCTTCACCGTCATCGGGAAGTAGGTGCCGCCCTTGACCGTGGCGTCGTTGGAGATCACTAAGACGTGGCGACCGTGTACCAGCCCGATCCCGGCAATGACTCCGGCACCGGGGCATTCCCCGCCGTACATGTCTTCGGCCGCAAGAGGCGCGATCTCAAGGAAGGGGGAGCCCTCGTCGAGCAGGGTGTTGACTCGTTCGCGAGGCAGGAGTTTCCCGCGGTCCAGGTGGCGCTGGCGTGATTTTTCCGAGCCACCCAGGGCCGCTCGTGCCAAACGGCTACGGAGCTCGTCGACCAGGACTGACTGCCGCTCGGCGTTCAGCACAATAGCCGGGTCGGTGGTGTCAACGTTGCTGCTCAATGTATCCACGGTGTCTCTTTCGTCGCGGGAATCAAGAATGGGAGTGAATAAGAGCCGATGGGCACTAGGACGCGTGTGCGCGTCCCGGCACAGGTTCGGGCTCGCTGTCGAGGCGGCGTGGGGCAACGATGAAGTCGACCCCCTGGAGGGTGGAGTTGTCCACGTCAAGGATCCTGTACGCCATATTCACGAAGTACTGCTGAACTTCTTCCAGCTGAAGACGCCCATCGTGGCGGAACCAGTGGGCGACACCGGTGCCCATTTCCATGAGGGCCAGGCGGGCCATGGTGAGGTCATCGGTGTTGAAGGTCCCGACGCGTGCCCCGCGTTCGAGCACCTGGGCAAAGAGTGCCTCATATTCGTCACGGAGCTGTTGCATGGCAGGACGGTTTGCCTCTGAGAGGGCGCGCATTTCGTATTCTGCGACCCTCGCGGTGAGCTGGTTGGTGGCTGTGAGGCCGACGTGTGAAGAAATCAGGCCGGCTAGCTGGATGGCTGGTTCGGCACTGCCACGCAGCGCTTCGGAGCCGGATCGAATCATCTCGTCGAGGCAATCCCGCATGATGCTAACGAGAAGGTCTTCCTTGCTCCCAACGTAGTGATAGAGCGTTGCCGAGTTGATGCCGGCAGCCGCACCGAGCTCACGAATTCCGGTAGCAGCAAAACCGCGTGTGGCAAAGAGTGAAACGGCTGCTTGCTGTACCTTGCCTAAATTCATGAGGATGACTCGTTTCTGGTGGTTCTAAACATCGAAGCCAATCAATCGATTGGTACTTATTCACTAGTAAAACCCAAACTGCAAGCACTGTCAATCAATCGATTGGGAATCAGTGTGGGTTTTATCGATGGCCTGACAGGCTGCGACCAGCATCTCCGAATGTGGCCGCGGGGTTGAGCTTCTCAATCGATCGATTGGTGATGCAGTCATGTGATTTGGCCGAAATTTACATATTGTCAATCAATCGATTGACAGATTTGTCTTGACTGTGTGGCGGCTCACACTTTAGGGTCGGAATCGACAGCTTCAATTCTTCGCCCTCGCACTTCCCGTTTACGTTGCAAGGAGTAGTACACGCATGGCAACAAGTTCTCAGGTCTCCAAGGAAGCGACAGTCGTTGACAAGACGGCGTTGCGTCGCGTTGCAGGGTCCGTTCTGGTTGGAACAACGATCGAATGGTACGACTTCCAGCTTTACGGCGCTTCAGCTGCTCTGGTGTTCGCGCCGTTGTTCTTCTCCGGGGTCGAACCCTCATTGGCCATCATCCTGTCATTTGCAACTTTCGCCGTGGGATTCTTTGCGCGTCCGCTTGGCGGCGTCATTCTCGGCCACTTCGGTGACCGCATGGGCCGAAAGAAAGTGCTCGTTCTTGCACTGTTACTCATGGGCTTTGCAACGTTCCTCGTCGGGGTATTACCCACTTCGGCGCAGATCGGCGCATGGGCGCCTGTACTACTTGTTCTACTCCGACTCATCCAGGGATTCGGTGTCGGAGGGGAGTGGGGCGGTGCGGTACTCACCGCCGTCGAATATGCGCCCAAGAACCGCCGCGGATTCTACGGAAGCCTGCCGCAAGTTGGGGTCCCTGCCGGCTTGCTCCTGGCGACTGCCGTCATCTTCATTACCCGTGCGCTCACCGGGGACCAGTTTCTGGTGTGGGGCTGGCGTATTCCATTCCTGTTGAGCATCCTGCTTGTTGCCGTCGGTCTGTACATCCGAATCGCATTGGAAGAAACTCCTACCTTTGCTCGGGTCAAGGAATCCAAGGCCGAAACCAAGATTCCCTTGGTGACCGCGTTCAAGGTCTACCCGCGCCAAATCCTTCTTGCCACGGGCTCAATGGTTAGCACCGGGGCGTACTTCTATATCTTGAATACCTACTCGTTGACCTATGCACAGCAGTTCAAGTTGGTCCCGGGCAACATCATGCTGCTTTCGGTGATGGCTTCTGCCGTGACCGCCGTGATCTTCATTCCGGTCTTCGGCCAGCTTTCCGAACGCGTGGGGCGGCGCCGCTTGCTGATGTGGGGCGTCGCCGGGATGGGCCTGTGGGTCTTCCCCGCCATGGCAGCCATCAATTCAGGCAACCCGTGGCTTGTCGCCGGTGCGCTGATAGTTGGCGGATTCATGTTGAGTGTCTCCTACGGTCCTCAGGCAACCTTCATCGCCGAACTCTTTGACGCCCGTGTTCGTTTCTCTGCGGCATCAATCAGCTTCAACATGGGTGTCCTGCTCGGTGGGGCGATCGCACCAATGATCGCAGCATCCCTCGTGGCGGCAACCGGCAGTGGATATGCAGTGGCCCTGTACGTGACGGCATTGTCGATCGTCTCCTTCGTTAGCATCTACCTCGTTCGGGACCGCGACCTGGAAGAGGGAAGCGCCGACATGCACATCGATGATGATGGCGTCTACAACCCACAGGACAACCTCGCCTCCAATTCGTAGCATTCGCATGGCTGCAGTGCTCGAAACAGTTCGAAAAGAAAAGGAAAACCTCCATGATCTCGAAACCGTATGAAGAGATTTCGATTGGCGACATTGAAACGACGTCATCAAAGACCATCACCGAGGAATATGTACGCGCCTTTGCAGAACTGACGGGCGACCGACACCCGCTGCACCTGATGCCGGAGTATGCGCAAGAGACCCGCTTTGGGAAGCAAATCGCGCATGGTGCATTGATCATTTCCACCCTCCTCGGTTTGGTCGAACTGCACCCGAGTTACTTGCAATGCTTTTATGGCTTGAACAACGTGGAGTTCAAAGCGCCGACATATTTTGGGGACTCGATTCACGTCGTTACCGAAATTACGTCGGTCAACCCAGGCAAAAGCGGAATGTCTGCCGTCGTCGGCAGCTATGCACGCGTCATCAACCAAGACGGGAACGTTGTGCTGAGCGGCGACTTCTCGATGCTTGTTGCAGGCACTGAAGCCGCACTGGATGACCCGCGCATGCTGGTGGAGCGCGTGCGGTGAGTACAGCACTGAGACACTCGTGGTGGCAGGATCTTGACGCCGAGAACTTTGAATGGACGATCCCGGCACAATTCAACATCGGCGAGGCTTGTACCGACCTGCAGCCGAGCAGCGATCCGGCCCTCATTGTCGATTCGGGGGACTCCACACGAGTTTTCAGCTTCGGCGAGTTGGGGGAGTTGAGTCGCAAGTTCGTGGCTCTGCTCGACTCGTTTGGTCTCGCGGCCGAGGACCGGGTGGCGATCATGGTGCCTCAAGGCATCGAGGTGCTCACCGCACACCTCGGCGGCTTCCGTGGCGGGTTCATCACCGTGCCGCTGTCGGTCAAGTTCGCAGCGGAGGCCGTTGCATATCGCGTGGAAAACTCCGGATCCAAGGTCCTGGTGATCGATGTCGCCAACTTCGATCGTCTGGACATGGGGCCCGTTCGGGCATCCGGTGTCCAGAAGATCCTCGTGGTCGGTTCGGAGCAGAGCTCCACCTTCAAGCAGGACGAGTGGACCTATGACTTTTGGCAGGCGATCGACGCGGTTGAACCTTCTAAACGCCCCGTTGAAACGACGGCGCGGTCCAAGGCCATTATTATCTACACGTCCGGAACCACGGGGAATCCCAAGGGTGCGCTGCACAGCCACCAGGTGCTCCTGGCCCATATGACCTCTGTACGGACGACATTCGACAACGCTCCGCAGGCCGGCGACGTATTCTGGACACCTGCGGATTGGGCCTGGATCGGTGGACTCTTCGACGTGTTGTTCCCGGCGCTCGCACTGGGGCGACCGGTGGTGGCATTTGCCGGAAAGTTTACGGCGGAAGATGCGCTTCGGCTGATGAAACGGCATTCAATCACCTCTGCATTCATCCCGCCAACGGCGCTGAAACAAATGCGCAGTGCGGGTGTCGAGTCCAATCACGCGGTCGGCACGGTCTGCCGCACCTTGGCGACGGGCGGCGAAGCGCTCGGCGAATCCCTGGAAACGTGGGTCAACAATACCTTCGGATGCCCGATCAACGAATTTTATGGGCAGACCGAAATGAACCTGACGATCGGAACCTCACGCGCCCAGCGGCTGACGGCCCCGGGTTCCATGGGGCGCCCGTTCCTCGGGTTCGAGGCTGCACTCCTGGACTTTGACGGAGTGGAAGTGCCCACCGGGGAAGTCGGCGAGATCTGCATCAAGACGGGCAACCCCGGAGAGTTCTTGGGTTACTGGAACGACGCTGAGAAGACCCGCTCCAAGGTCTACGACGGCTGGATCCACACGGGGGATCTGGCACGCAAGGACGAGCACGGCGACTTCTGGTACTCCGGCCGCACCGACGACGTCATCTCCACCGCCGGCTACCGCGTGGGCCCCAGCGAGGTCGAAAGTTGCCTCGCCACCCATCCGGCGGTTTCCATGGCGGCGGTCATCGGCGTCCCGGACGAGCTTCGTGGGCAGGCCGTGCAGGCCTTCATCGTGCCGAACCCCGGGTATTGCGGGTCCGACGCGCTGACCAAGGAGCTCCAGAACCACGTCAAGAATAAGCTCGCCTTCTACCAATACCCCCGGCGCATCAACTACCTCGAGGAACTGCCCATGACCACCACGGGCAAGATCATGCGTCGCAGCTTGCGTGAGATCGTGGGCTCCGACTGAGCGTTGATGTCTCCGCTGGCGTTTCATGAACCAGCAATTTATCCAGTTCCAAAGGGGGTCTTGGCGACGCCAAGACCCCCTTTGGAACTGATGTGCGTATAGCTCTTTACAGCTCGTGGCCGAACGTGCTCAACTTCCTGCGCATGATCTTGCCGGTAGAGGTTTGCGGGAGGGAACTGACGAAGACCACCTTGCGTGGCACCTTGTAGGCGGCCAGGTGTTCCCGCGAGTATGCCAGGACCTGCTCGGCCTCCAGGTCCGTGCCCTCGCGGCGCACCACATAGGCACACGCGATTTCACCCTTCACGGGATCGGGCAGCGAACCGACCGCGACCATGGCCACCGCGGGGTTGGCGGCAATGATCCGCTCGATTTCCGCCGGGTAAATGTTGTAGCCGCTGGTGATGATCATGTCCTTGCGGCGATCGACGATGAAAAAGTAGCCCGCCTCATCCTGGATGGCCACGTCTCCGGTGTGCAGCCAGCCGTCGGTTTCAAGCGCCTCGGCGGTTGCCGCGGGATTGCCGAAGTATTCCAGCATCACCATGGGCCCTCGCGCCATGAGTTCGCCTGGCTGCCCCTGCTCGACATCCTTGTGCGGGTCGGCAAGGTCCGCGACGCGTAGCTCCAGACCTGGCAGCGCCACGCCTATCGAGCCGCGCACCGGCTCTTTGTCGTACCAATGGGTGGCACCCAGTCCGGCCAGTTCCGTCATGCCCCACAGCTCGAGCATGGGCGCATGGGTCAGCTTTTCCCAGGCCTCGATCACCGATGTGGAAATGGTCTGCCCGCCAACGGTGCTGCGGGTGATCGAAGAGAGGTCGGCCTCGGCAACCGTTGGGTCATTGAGCATCATCGAGTACATGGCGGGCACTCCCTCGAAGAGGGTCGCGCGATGCCTGGCAACCAGGGCAAGTGCATCCTTGGCGTCAAAGCGTGCCATCAACACCACGGTGCCTCCCTTGAGCAACGTACCGTTGATGACCACGTTTCCATACACGTGTGGTGCCGGAAGCGCGGAAATCACGACATCCTCTTGGGTGCGCCCATGCATCTGCGCCGTTGATTCGCAATTGAGCAGTACTGCCTGCTGTGACTGGACCGCTCCCTTGGGGTGGCCGGTTGTTCCTGAGGTATATCCAATGGTGGACGGGGAATCGTGAAGGACCGCGGGTCGGTGAAAGTCCGTTGAGGCCTCGGCGGACAGCAAGTCCTCGAATGAGTCGGCGGCATGACCGTGCCCGTCAAAGTCAACCACGAGCTTCAAGCCTTCCACCGTCTGCCCTGTCCCTGCCATCGCCTCAAGCTTGTCGGCCGAGGCGAACAACGCCGAGGACGCGCAATCGCGCAGCACAAAGTGGACCTCTTCCGGGGTCAGCATCACGTTGATGGGGTTGACCACGGCCCCGGCCTTGAGTGCGCCGTGGTAGGCCACGACCCACTCCCACCGATTGCCCGCGTAGATCGAGACTCGATCCCCAGGGGCGATACCCCGTTCCCACAGACGGGAGGCGATACGGGTGGAGAGCTCGTCCAGTTCGTTGAAGCTCAGGGTGCGGGTCTCGGTGACCAAGGCAACCTTGTCCCCGTACTGTGCTGCACTCGCAGGGAGGATCTCCCCGGGTCCGTGGAGCGGGCTCATGTCATGTCCTTCGTTCGAGAGGTTGGTCGTGTGGGATTCCGACCCGACGAGGCAGTCGGCGTAGGGTCCTTGCCGAACCGTTCGTCACGGCGTGCTCCTGGACCTAGAATCACAGAGGGCTTCAATCGATCGATTGACTCTCTATGATCAGGAAACACTGTAATGCGGGTCACTGTCAATCGTTTGATTGGGATTCGCGTAAATAGGTCCGCTGGCGAATTGGTTCCGTCGGCACGGGAGTGTTGGGTCGGCATGATCATGTGCGGGGTGTCCGAGACTCCGAGTGGGTCCTCGGTGCGATGGCCCCGCTCCTGGCATTCGTGTTCCCTCGGCGAACCGCCGCTGCTTCAGAGCAGCTGACCGCCGCGCTTGCGCGCCTGCAGCACCACGGTGGTTTGCAGATGGGTCATCGACTTGCTCCAGGGCGAATCGGCAAGGAAGTCGTAGAGCTGCGCGGGATTAGCGACAGTGATGTCGGCGACCAGCTGGCAATCCCCGGCGACCGCTGCGGCGTAGCGGACCTCCGGGCGCTTGGCCAGGGCCGCGCCGAGGGCCTCGACCGGGTTGGGGGCGGTGTGGATCCACAGCAGCGCCTCGGTGTTCAGCTCATCCACGTAGCCTGCGCGAGGAATGACGCGGTGCCTCGGCTTCTGGAGCAGAGCCGAAAGCGACCTAAGCGGACGGCTCGTCGCGCTTTCCTGCAAGAAATCCCCGAAGCAGCGCTGCCGTACCTTCGAGGTGTTCTTCCATGAGGGCGCGTGCCCTGGTGGGATTCCCGCCCAGGATTGCATCCACGATGGCTTGGTGTTGTTCTTCGGAGTGCTCAATATTGCGTTCAAGGAAGGGGATTCGATCCAGCATGTCGCTTGTTGCGGCTCGCGCTTCGGCAACCGCCGCCGCGAGCCTGCGTGATGGCGTCAGCTCGGCGATGCAGATGTGAAGACGGGCATCCAAGGGTCGATACTGTCCAGGCGTCGCCGTCGAGACTGCGCGGAGCGTATCGAGCAGGCGGGTTCGCTGTGCGGCGGTAAGCGATGATTCGGCGGCCAAGGCAGCGGCCGCCGGTTCGACGACCGCACGAAACGCCAGTACGTCTTCAACCATTTCCTGATCTTTCCATCCAAGTTTTTCGCTCCGCGCCGGAGGGTCGGATGTCACGAAGGCTCCACCATAACGTCCGCGCTGAATGGTTAGGTACTGAGCCTTTTGGAGTTCGGCAAGTGCATCCCGCAATGTTGCGCGGGAAACGCCCAGGACCTCGGAAAGATCGCGCTCTGCGGGTAGTCGTTCCCCCGGTGCGAAGATGCCGATTCTGATGCCGCGAAGCAGCTGCTCGACGGTTTCCTCAAAGGCGTTTCCCTTGCGAGCCCGCCCCAAAAGGCGGTATCGAGGGTCACTCGCCGGCTGGTACTCCTCTGTCGCTTCCATCGTCATAGCATGCCATGAATTGGGTCGCCATCTCCAGCGAGTCGCCTCGTCCTTGGAGCTCTTCGCAATGGGACCCTTGACACCGTAGCGTGGTTTGCGTCACTCTTGGTTCTGTTCAATGGACTGAAAACATTCCATTAAAGTTCGGTTATCGCAGTTGAAACCCTTCACAGAGCAGCGAGGCACCCATGGCGCGAACATCCCATATCGAATACGGCGAGGTGAAAGAGGACTACCTCAAACACCGGCAGCTCAAGCGCGGCGCTGCAGGCTGGGTCCTGCTTGCAGGTCTCGGAATCGCCTACGTTATATCCGGAGACTTTTCGGGCTGGAACCTGGGTCTCGCGGTTGGCGGATGGGGTGGCCTGCTTATCGCTTTCATCCTGATGGGCTTGATGTACACCTGCATGGTGTTTGGTCTCGCCGAACTTTCCTCCACGTTGCCAACGGCTGGCGCGGGGTACGGTTTCGCGCGGCGGGCGCTCGGCCCGTTGGGTGGTTTCGCAACGGGAATGGCGGTCTTGATCGAGTATGCGGTGGCTCCGGCTGCCATTGCCACCTTTATTGGTGGCTACGTCGAGGCGCTCGGACTATTCGGCCTAACCAACTCATGGCCCGTGTACCTGGTTACCTACGTCATTTTCATTGGCATCCACATGTGGGGCGTCGGTGAAGCACTCAAACTGATCTTTGGCATCACTGCCATCGCCGTCGTCGCGTTGGTCATTACTGCGCTCGCATTGCTTCCGCACTTCGAGGGTGCCAAGTTGTTCGACATCATCCCCGATGGATCTTTGGGTTCCAGCGCATTCCTGCCCTTTGGCGTATCGGGAGTGCTGGCCGCATTGGTATTTGGTATTTGGTTCTTCCTCGCCGTCGAAGGCGTTCCGCTGGCCGCTGAAGAAACCGCCGATCCGGTCAAGGACATGCCGCGCGGCATTATCGTCGCGGTGCTGTTTCTGATTCTGTCGGGTGCGGCGATGCTGATTCTGGTTCCGGGAACGGCCGGTGCCGCGGCCATGAGCACATCGGAATCTCCATTGCCCGAGGCAATCCGCGCTGTCTACGGCCAAAATGCCTTGGTTGCCGACATCGTCAATTACGCAGGATTGGCGGGCCTGGTTGCCAGTTTCTTCTCCATCGTCTTTGCCTACTCGCGCCAGCTCTTCGCGCTCTCCCGAGCTGGCTACCTCCCGAAATTCCTGTCGTTGACATCATCCCGGCACACGCCGTGGGTGGCACTGCTGGTTCCGGGAACGATTGGATTCCTGCTCGCCGCCATCACCGGAAACGGCGGATTGCTGATCAACATCGCGGTATTCGGCGCAACCGTCTCATACGTGCTGCTGAACCTCAGCCACATCATGTTGCGTATCAAGGAACCCGACCTCCAACGCGGATACCGGACTCCCGGTGGCGTCGCCACCACGGGTATTGCCTTGGTCCTTGCCGTTGTCGCACTCATTGCCACTTTCGTGGTCGATGTCGTGGCCGCAAGCATCACCGCCGCCGTCTTCCTGGCCGCAATCGGATACTTCTGGTTCTACAGCCGTCACCGGCTGGTTGCCAGCGCCCCCGAAGAAGAATTTGCCTTACTCCAAGAACAAGAAAAGAGACTGAAGTAGAGCCATGACTACATCCACAAGCATTGAGGAACCTGTTGCCATGAATTCGCATCCCAGAAGCGAGAAGATGCTCACCGTCGAGCAATTGCGCCAAGCCGTCCGGGCGGGGGAGATCGACAGCGTGATTCTGTCGTTCACCGATATGCAAGGCAGGCTGCAGGGCAAGGTCATCCATGGCGGATTCTTTGTCGACTCTGCGCTCGAAGAAGGCTCCGAAGCCTGCAACTACTTGTTGGCAGTCGATACCGACATGCGGACCGTCGATGGCTACGCCATGACCAGCTGGGACAAGGGATACGGCGACATGGTCTTCGACCTGGATCTCGACACGATTCGTCGCGTCCCGTACCTGGAGAAAACGGCCATGATCCAGGCCGACCTGAACCACACCGCCGGTGGACGCGTTGCGGTTTCGCCCCGCAGCCTGCTGCGTGCGCAGCAGGAGAAGGCCGGAAAGCTTGGGTTCAAGGCTGTTGCCGGCACCGAGCTGGAATTCATGATCTACAACACCAGCTACGAAGATGCGCAGAACGGGCATTACCTGAACCTGGCTCCGGCGAACCTCTACAACGTGGACTACTCCATCCTGGGCTCCATGCGTGTGGAACCGCTACTGCGGGATATCCGCAACGCCATGTATGAGGCCGGCATGATCGTCGAATCCGCGAAGGGCGAATGCAACCTCGGACAACATGAGATCGCGTTCAAATACGACGATGTCATCACCACCGCAGACAACCACACCTTTTACAAGCTCTCAGCCAAGCAAATGGCTGCGCAACGGGGCCAATCAATCACGTTCATGGCCAAGCCCAACGAGCGCGACGGATCTTCCTGCCACATCCATATGTCGCTGCGGGGACTCGACGGTGCCATGGCCTTCTGGGATGCCGAGAAGGGCGAACGAACGCCCCTCTACGACCATTTCATTGCCGGTGTTCTGGCCACGATGCGAGACTTCACGCTCTTCTACGCGCCAAACATCAATTCGTATAAGCGATTCGCAAAGGGATCCTTCGCGCCGACCGCGGTCGCCTGGGGATTGGACAACCGCAGCTGCTCCGTCCGCCTCGTGGGCAAGGGCCATTCGGCCAGAATGGAAAACCGGCTGCCCGGTGCCGACGCCAACCCGTACTTGGCGCTTTCTGCCATGCTGGCCGGCGGGCTCTATGGAATCAAGCACCAGCTCGAATTACCGGCCAAGGTCGACGGTAACGCCTATGAATCGGACGCCCTGCATGTGCCGCACACCATGGCGGAGGCCCGTGACCTTTTTGCCAACTCGGAGATTGCCCTGGAAGTCTTCGGCCAGGAAGTCGTGGACCACTACACGCACTATGCGGACGTGGAGATCGAAACCTTCAATGCGGCGATCACCGACTGGGAAGTCCGACGCGGATTCGAGCGCCACTGATGACTACCAAGGAAACATACCGGCCAAGGATCGGCCTGACCACCTACTGGCAGGACGCATCGTGGGGTGTGTGGAACGCTCGCGCGGCCATAGTCCCGGGCAAGTACGTCACCGGGGTAGCGAATGCCGGCGGAACGCCGATACTGCTGCCACCTGTTGCCACGGACGAATCAGTACTCGGGCTGCTGGACGGACTGATCGTCGTTGGCGGAGTAGACGTCGACCCGGCCAACTATGACGCCACCCCGCATCCGCTGACCGCTGCGCAACCCGAGCGGGATGACCACGACATCCGATTGACCCGCTCGGCGTTGAAAATCGGGTTGCCGCTCTTTGCAATATGTCGGGGTGCCCAGATCCTCAATGTTGCCCTGGGGGGAACGCTGCATCAACACGTACCGGACCTGCTGCCCGAATCGAACTACCAGCCGGCACCGGGCGTGTTCGGCACCGTCGGGTTCACCACGGAGCCCGCATCCCTCGCCGCGGAGATCCTAGGGAACCAGGCCGAAGCGCCGTGCTATCACCACCAATCACTGGACCGCCTGGGCGAGGGTCTGGTGGCCACGGCTCGGGCCGCCGACGGCACGATCGAAGCCGTCGAATGCACTTCTACCCCGGGGTGGGCGCTCGGGGTGCAATTTCATCCCGAGGAAAACCCGCGCGATGCCAGGCTGTTCGCCGGCTTCGTTGAAGCCGCCAGAAACTACCGCCACCAGTACCAACAGGAGAGCCTCGTATGAGCACCTTCACTGTCCTCAACCCGGCCACCGGGAACGCCATCCAGGATGTTGCGCTGGCAAACGTGGAAACAACGGACCGGGCCATCGAGGCAGCGGCCAAGGCATTCGTGGCCTGGCGCCAGGTTGCACCAAGCGACCGGGCGATGTTGCTGCGCCGATTCGCCACGGCGGTCGACAACGACCTGGAGAACCTTGCGGCAATGGAAGTCGCCAACGCCGGTCACACCATTGGGAACGCCCGCTGGGAAGCGGGAAACGTCCGAGATGTGCTGACCTATTACTCCGCGGCGCCGGAACGCCACACCGGGCTCCAGATTCCGGTGGCAGGCGGTGTGGACCTGACCTTCCACGAGCCGTTGGGCGTGGTCGGGGTGATCGTGCCGTGGAACTTCCCGATGCCGATCGCCGCGTGGGGCTTCGCTCCGGCATTGGCCGCTGGAAACACGGTGGTGCTCAAGCCCGCCGAACTCACCCCTCTGACGGCCATCCGTCTGGGTGAGCTCGCCCGTGAGGCGGGCATCCCCGAAGGCGTCTTCACCGTCATCCCGGGCAAGGGGTCGGTCGTGGGCGAACGCTTCGTGACCCACCCGGCGGTACGCAAGGTGGTGTTCACCGGCTCCACCGGCGTGGGCAAGAAGATCATGGCCGGCTGCGCCGAACAGGTCAAGAGGGTCACCCTCGAGCTGGGTGGCAAGAGCGCCAACATCGTCTTTGCCGACGCCGACCTTGAGAAGGCCGCGGCCAGCGCTCCGGGCGGGGTCTTCGACAACGCCGGCCAGGACTGCTGTGCCCGCTCACGCATCCTGGTTCAACGTAGTGTCTACGACAAGTTCTTGGGGTACCTGGAACCGGTCGTCAAGAACTTCCGCGTGGGGGACCCAAACGACGAGAATACGCAGATGGGACCGTTGATTTCTGCGGGCCAGCGGGACACTGTTTCCTCATTTGTCTTTGAGGCGGATGGCGGTGCCCACCCTGACATGGCTTTCCAGGGAACAGCACCCGACGGGCAAGGTTTTTGGTTCCCGCCCACCGTACTGACCCCCTCGGATCCGTTTGCTCGCTCCCTTCAGGAAGAGATCTTTGGCCCGGTCGTTGCCGTGGTTCCGTTCGAGGACGAGGCGGATGCACTGCGCATCGCCAACGACTCGAAGTTCGGGCTATCCGGCTCCATTTGGACCCGCGACGTCGGACGGGCACTAAGGGTTTCGCGGGGCGTTGAAGCCGGGAATCTTTCCGTCAATTCCCACTCCTCGGTCCGCTACTCCACACCCTTTGGAGGGTACAAGCAGTCGGGGCTGGGCCGTGAGCTGGGGCCGGACGCGCTTGACGCGTTCAGCGAAGTCAAGAACGTCTTCATCGCCACGGAATAACATGGCGGGAATCCACTGCCGGCAGCAACACCAAAATTTTCACAGCACCACATCCAAGGAGAATTCTGATGACTGAAATTAATGAAGCCCCCTACAACGGCCTTGTCAGCAACCGGCTGGAGGGTCGCAGTGCCGTCATTACGGGAGGCGCCTCCGGCATCGGACTGGCCACGGCAAAGCGCCTGGCACACGAGGGCGCCAAGGTCGTCATCGCCGATATCTGCTCGCCCGAGGTCGGCCAGGCTGCAGCTGACGCCGTGGGCGGTATTTTCGTGCGCACCGATGTCACCAACGAGGACGACGTCATCAACGTCTTCAAGGTCACGAAGGAAACGTACGGCAGCGTTGACATCGCATTCAACAACGCGGGAATCTCGCCTGCCGATGATGCCTCCATTCTGGATACCGGCATCGATGCCTGGCGCAAGGTCCAGGAAGTCAATCTGACCAGCGTCTTTTACTGCTGCAAGCACGTGATCCCGTACATGCAGGAGCAGAAGAGGGGATCAATCATCAACACGGCCTCGTTCGTGGCAGTGATGGGCGCGGCGACGTCGCAGATTTCCTATTCGGCCTCAAAGGGCGGAGTCCTGTCCATGAGCCGGGAGCTTGGCGTCGAATTTGCCCGCGAGGGAATTCGCGTCAATGCACTGTGCCCCGGGCCGGTGAACACCCCGTTGCTCAAGGAACTCTTCGCAAAGGACCCGGAACGCGCAGCCCGCCGCCTGGTCCATGTGCCCCTGGGGCGGTTTGCCGATCCCGATGAATTGGCCGCGGCCGTTGCATTCCTTGCGTCCGATGATTCCTCCTTCATCACGGCCAGCCAATTCCTGGTCGACGGCGGCATTGCTGGTGCGTATGTGACCCCGGAGTAAGGCGCGGAAAGGCGCTCATCTACGTCTGCCAAGAGAGACCCTCCGTTCTTCGACGGAGGGTCTCTCTTTACGCCATCCCCCAGCGGGTTTCGAAGTCGGGTTGAGCGCAATCTTGTCGTTCGTTAAAGTGCCTCGGTCCAACGGGCAAAGCGAGGAGCGGATTCAGTATTCTGTGGCATTCGATGTCGCCAGAGTTTCGGGCTCGTGAGATGGCCCGGATGGCACGCCACCGGAACCACACCTGGCCTTTCCGAGGACGGGACGGCGACAGATTATTCATCCCGCGTTGGTATATCCAATAGCGGCGCCTGTTCCATTCCGGAACGTGGACGAGTCTAGGAGTTGCCTTGGCGCTCCCCAGGCGTGGGAGCAATCAAGTTCTGAATTCCAGCAATGTGTTCCCTCATGGCACTTTCCGCCAGGTCCGGCTGTCCAACACGGAGTGCATCGACAATCTGCCAATGACCATGCAGTGAGGCTTCTTTCCGCTTGCCGCCTTGGAATCCTAGACGTCGTGAAGCTCCAGCCCAGTCGCCGACAATTCGGATCAGGTCCGATAACAACGGATTTCGAGCGATGTCGGAGAGAGCGACATGGAAGGTCTGGTCCAGCTCTAGCAACTTCATGGAACTCGTTTCAATTTCTGAGGCGGCCAGGATCTGCTCCAACTTGCGAATGTCGGCTGCCGTTGCCTTGGCTGCGGCTAAACGCGCCACCGCAGGTTCAATAGCCAAGCGCATTTCCATGACCTGAGAGAAATCCTGTTGTGCTGCCGCAAAGGCTTCGCTGAGTTGCTCGAACTGTGACTCTGTCGGAGCCTCCAGTACTATAGTGCCGCGTCCGGGGCGACGGCTCAGCAGACCCTTGATCTCCAACTCCAAGAGGGCTTCCCGCAAAGTAGCGCGTGATACGCCAAGTGTGGCCGCGAGTTCTCTTTCCGGTGGAATCTTTTCGCCTTGAGGAAGTTCCCCGCGCACGATCATGAGCTCTAGTTCAGCAGCCAAGTTTCCACCGAGAGAGTTCCATTTTTGGTTGATTGCTGACCAATTGACCATGTTGCGTTCCTTCCCTGAAAGTTCCCCTTGCTAAGTACAGTGTACGCATGGCATATTGGTCAGACCAGCAGACCAGTATGGCCTGCGTCACCAAAAGGAGAGCGTTGGCATGCAGATAGAAGCCAGCCCCGATCAACTGGGGCAACCGCAGGGGTCGCGATGGCGAAGGATCGTCAATGTTGCCGGTCCCGGGCTGATTGTTGCGGCGGCCGGTGTTGGTGCCGGCGACCTGATTGCGTCGTTGAACTCCGGCGCCCGCTACGGGTTGGCACTTGCTTGGGCCGTGGTTATCGGGTGTTTCATTAAGTTCATAGTCACCGAGTGCATTGGCCGTTGGTCTTTGGCGACGGGAATTAGCCCATTGCGGGGATTCCACCGGCTGAACAAGTCGTTTACCACTTACTTCGGGATCTACTCGGTCATTCTGGGATTCTTCTATGGCGCGGCAATTGCCGGGGCGCTGGGCCTGACTATCAATGCCATGTTCCCGGTAGTCGACGTGAAACTCGGGGCTGTTGGTGCCGTTCTCCTGGGGATGGGAATCTTGTGGATCGGCAAATATAGCTCCTTTGAGAAGATCATGGCATTCTTCGTGGCTGTCATGTTTATTTCCATCGTCGGGGCCGCCGTCTTGACCAGCCCTGACATGAGTATTCTGGCCGGGGGATTGACGCCCCGGGTTCCTGATGGAGGAACGTTCTACGTCCTCGGGATCATGGGCGGTGTTGGCATGTCCATCGGCCTTTTGTCATACGGCTATTGGTTGCGGGACAGGGGTTGGTCGGGATCGGGGTGGATTGGCGCCATGCGGCTGGACCTCGTCATCGGGTATGGAATGACCTTCATCTTCATGCTTGCAATGATGATCGTCGGAGCGGCATTCCTGCAGAACGGCGGCACTGAGGTCGGAGGATTGTCTGATCTGAAACAGCTGGCGAAGCCGTTCGGCGAACAATTCGGTGAGCCGGCGAAGTGGCTACTTTTAATCGGGATGTTCTCGGCCGTATTTAGCTCATTGATCGGCGGATACAACGCGCTGGCAAATGTATTCAACGACATCGTCAATATTTTCCGGCGCACGGAGAATGAACGAGACGAAAATGCTGCTCGATCGATTCCGTTCCGCGCATACATTGTATGGATGTGCATCCCTCCTCTGTCGATGCTGTTCCTGGACAAGCCCGTCATGCTCGTGCTCATTTATGCCGCGCTGGGTGCGCTGCTCATGCCCGTGCTGATCGGAGGCCTACTCTGGCTGATGAACTCTAAGGGGCTCGATAAGAAACATCGAAACGGTATTGCCATGAACACATCACTTGTTCTCGGCCTTGCCATGTTCGTCGCCTTGGCAGCGAATGAGTTGAGCTCGCTGTAGTTTTCTCGAAACCAAAATTGTTCGTTCTTTGAAAAGGTGTTAACAAGTGACTTTCACTACTCGTCCTGAGCTGGCCGGTACCTTTGGCATGGTGTCGTCGACCCATTGGCTAGCCTCACAAGTAGGCATGGGAATCCTTGAGCGTGGGGGCAATGCGTTCGATGCGGCAACTGCTGCCGGATTTACTCTCCAAGTAGTTGAACCGCATCAGAACGGTCCCGGAGGGGACCTCCCACTGATCTTTGCCACTGCAAAGGAACGCAATCCCGTCGTGCTTTGCGCTCAGGGCCCGGCTCCGGCTGGAGCCAGCATTGAGGCCTTTGACGACCTGGGCATCGATATGGTCCCGGGGACCGGGCTATTGGCCGCTGCCATTCCCGGAGCAACTCTGGGGTGGTTGACGTTCCTGAAAGACCACGGAACCTTCAGTCTCAAAGAGATCCTGGACGCCGCGATTGGCTATGCAAAAAATGGATACCCGGCGACCGCCAAAGTGGTGGAGTACATCGGCCGCATGGAACCACTGTTCAAGACGCATTGGGGTCCCTCGGCGAAGGTGTACCTGCCGAACGGCGACGTGCCGGCCGTTGGGCAGCTCTTATCCAACCCGGTGTTGGCGCAAACGTACCGGAGATTGGTTGATGTTGAGTCCGAGGCGCTTGGAAGGGGTGCCACGCGGGAAGCTGCGATCGAGGCGGTCATCGAAGAATGGACCGGCGGATTCGTGGCTGAGGCAATCGACAGGTTCGCAAAAACCTCGTGGCGCGACTCGACGGGAGAAGACCACCAAGGTTTCATAACCAAGGACGACATTGGGAAATGGCGGCCGCACTACGAAGCCCCGGTTACTGCCCAATTCGGCGGTTTTACGGTCTGCAAAGTCGGGTTCTGGAGCCAAGGACCCGTATTCCTGCAGCAATTGGCATTGCTGCAGGGCATGGATGTTGTCCCTGGTACGGCCGACGGAATTCACAAGATCTTGGAGGCAACAAAACTTGCTTTTGCCGACAGGGACGCTTGGTATGGGGATGTTCCAAACGTTCCTTCCGCGGAGCTCCTCTCCGAGGAGTATGCCGATGTTCGTCGGGCGCTCATTGGTGAAAAAGCATCTCTTGAAATTCGCCCGGGTTCGCCGGACGGAAGGAAGCCGCAATTACCTCGTTTGGAGACCCAGGCGGATTTCGATCCCGCGGGCCTGAGTGGCGTGGGGGAGCCGAATGCCGTGGCTGCAGCATTGGACTCCGGTCCGAAGCCAAGCGGAGAGGCTCGAACCGATACCGTCCATGTTGACGTGGCCGATCGGTGGGGAAACATGGTCTCGGCCATGCCAAGCGGGGGGTGGTTGCACTCCTCACCAGTCATTCCAGAACTGGGGTTCCCTTTGGGGACCAGACTGCAAATGGCGTGGCTTGAGCCGGGGCACCCGAACGCGTTGGCCCCAGGCAAGCGGCCTCGAACGACTCTTTCTCCGACGCTGGTTCTCAAAGATGGGGAACCAACAATGGCTTTCGGCTCGCCAGGCGGAGACCAACAGGACCAGTGGCAGGTTCATTTCTTGCTGAATCACCTATTGGGCGGCATGAATCTTCAAGAGGCCATTGATGCCCCGGCGTTCCACAGCACGCATTTCCCCAGTTCGTTCTTTCCCCATGAACATCAGCTAGGGGTCGTTCTCATCGAAGAAAGAATTGGTGCTGCGGTCATCGCTGGACTTGAGTCGCGCGGCCATGTTGTAGGAAAAGCCGGAAGCTGGGAGATCGGTCGGATGTGCGCAGTGTCGCGAGACCCTGAAACGGGCGTACTCAAAGCAGCAGCCAATGCTCGGGGCATGCAGGGATACGCGGTCGGACGATGACCTCAACTGTTGGTGGGGGAACCAAGACAGCCCCTTCGAATCGACTTCGAAAGAGTCGTCCACGCTTATCCGAAACAAAGCTCTACACCTGGCTTCTGTTGTCCATGACGTTCTCAACCGGCATTGTCGATGCTGTCGGTTATCTAGGCCTAGACAGAATATTCACCGGAAACATGACTGGAAACGTCGTGATTCTGGGAATGGCCCTTTCAGGGAAAACGGACTTGCCTGTCATCGGCCCCGCCGTAGCACTGGTTCTGTATTTCTTGGGTGCAGTTGTTGGTGGACGCGTGTTAAGAGGCCATCGGGAAGGTTGGACGCCTGCAACGACGATTATTTTTAGCTTGGTGTCGGCCATCTTGCTGACATGTGCCGCTTTCACAAAAATGATTCCGTTGGGAACAATTCCGTATTCGACGGTTGCATTGGCTGCCGTTCTGGGATTCGTCATGGGTGCCCAGGCTGCCGCAGCTCGGCAGGTGAAGATCGCAGATGTCACAACCGTCGTGGTGACCTCGACGATCACTGGCTTGGCCGCGGACTCATGGTTGGGTGCGAGACAAAAGCAGGACTGGATGAAGCGCTCCTTGGCCGTTCTGCTGATCTTGCTAGGAGCTTTGTGCGGTGCCGCATTGCTTCCGTATGGAATCTGGCTTCCTATCCTGGCTTCGGCTTGTTTGACGATTGCTGCGACCTTCGTAGGCGAGAGGAGAAGAAGGACAGAAAGGAAACCGGCGGCCTGAACCTCTGGAGGACGAATAGTGGACTCGAGCAACTCATGGGCGACGGCACGCGCGGCGGTACGTGGATGGTCCATGCGCGCGGTGCCGACCGGGCACACAACGGCCATGGGCCCGCCCCTCACGTACCTTGCGTGTCGTTGGTCCACTACCGCATCAGAGCAATTGACCGCCGCGCTTGCGCGCCTGCAGCACCACGGTGGTTTGCAGATGGGTCATCGACTTGCTCCAGGGCGAATCGGCAAGGAAGTCGTAGAGCTGAGCGGGATTCGCGACGGTGATGTCGGCGACCAGCTGGCAATCCCCGGCGACGGCGGCGGCATAGCGGACCTCCGGGCGCTTGGCCAGGGCCGCGCCGAGGGCCTCGACCTGGTTGGGGGCGGTGTGGATCCACAACAGCGCCTCGGTGTTCAGGCCCAGCGCCTCCGGTTCGACCAGCGTGCGGATCGCCAGGTGGGAGTTGCGGATCAGCCAATCGATGCGCCGCGACACCGTGGACTCCGACAGCCGGACCTGTCTTGCGACGGCCTCCACACTGGCGCGGCCGTCGCGCTGCAGGGCCTGGATGATCAGCTCGTCGTTTTCCGTAAGCTTGGCGCCGGCTTCTCGAAGGCCCCGCTGCCGGGTGTCGTCCTTGGTCAACTCCGTGTGCAGCGCGAGTTCCTCGGCGGCGGTGAGGACCCCGATGCGCCAGCCGCGGATGGTGCGGAAGTACTTCAACACCGGATAGGTCGCGCACGAGATCAGCCCCGGCGTTGAGGGCACCTGCAGGGTGAGGAGCTCGTTCAACGCGCCGGATTCACAGATGACCTCGGCAACCACGTCGCCTACCCCGGTGACCATATAGCTGAAGGTGGTGTCGGACCGCTGCGCCAGGGATTCGCAGGCAAGCCTGGCCGTTCCCGGGGTGCAGGCCAGGCGCATGATGACCGCAGACTCGCGCGTGCGCAGGGCCGCGACGGTGATGACCTTGGAGGCGAGGAGCTCCGCGCCCTGCCGTGCCACGGTGCGCTCGTGCTCGTCGAGCACCTGGGCGATCTTGCGCCAGGTGGCACGGCCGTCCACCTGGAGCGCGCCGATGATGCGTTGCTGCAATGCAGTCAGCTCGTCATGAGCCATGGTGCCCCTTCGATTGGAAATGCGGCCCGCGGTCAGCCGTTTGCCGCGTCCTCGGCAGCGCGCCGTTGCACCAGCGTAACCAATGCAGCGCCCGGCCGCGTGACGTATCCGGCGCGGCCGGGCCCCGCGGAATTCCTAGGCGGTGCATCCGGCGGAGATCCACTCGGGCACCCGCTCGGCGAAGCGGGTGCGCTGTTCGAAGTCCTGGGCGTAGCCCAGCAGTTCCACGTCCTTGTAGTGGTTGGCGGTCATCTGCAGGCCCACGGGCAGCCCGGTGGAGGTGAATCCGGCGGGCATGGACAGCACCGGCAGCGAGGTGGCGGAGATCAGGCAGGCCGAGCGCATCCAGTCGAGGTAGGTGTCGGCTGGGTTTCCGGCGATGGTTTGCGGGTAGCGCCATGATGCGTCGAAGGGCAGCACCTGGGCGGCGGGGCTGAGGAAGAGGTCGAACCGTCCGAAGAATGCCTGCACGGCGATCTCCAGGCGGGTGCGTGCCGCGTCGGTGGCAATCAGGTCCTCCGCGTTCAGGGCCCAGCCCTTTTCGACGTTCCAGATCACCTCCGGCTTGATCAGTTCCCGCTTGGTGCGCACCAGCTCGCCAAGGCCCGTGGCGAAGTCGTAGGCGCGGGTGTTGCCGAAGACCAGGTCGGCATCGCGCAGGTCGATGGTGGCCTCCTCGACACGCGCCCCGGCCTGTTCGAACACGGCGATCTGCGCGTCCAGCACGGCGAGAACCTCGGGCTCGACCGGCACGCCCAATCCGAAGTCCCGGCTGTAGCCGATGCGGACGCCGCGCAACGCGTTCTCCGGGAGGCTCTCGAAGTCACGGCCGGTGAGCGTATTGGGCGTCAAGACCTTGTCGCTGTCGCCGGCCGTCGCACTCATGAACAGGGCAATGTCATCGACAGTGCGGGCCATCGGGCCGCTGCGTGCCAGCCATGACCAGGAATTGGTGGCCGAAGGCAGCGGGATCACGCCATAGGACGGGCGGAAGCCCACCACGTTGCAAAACGACGCGGGGATGCGCAGCGAGCCGCCCATGTCCGAGCCCTCGCCCAGCGGCTGGATGCGCGCGGCGATGGCCGCTGCCACGCCTCCGGAGGAACCGCCGGCGCTCAGCGAGGTGTCGTAGGGATTCGTGGTGGTCCCAAAGACCTCGTTGAAGGTGTGCGACCCGGCGCCGAATTCGGGGACGTTGGTCTTGCCCGTGCGGATCGCGCCGGCGGCGGCCAGGCGTTCGATCTGCAGGTCGTCGGTGGCCGGAACATTGTCCTTCAGTGCAAGCGAGCCCTGGGTGGTGAGCAGCCCGGCGGTGTTGAAGGTGTCCTTGTGCGTCATCGGCAGGCCGTGCAGCAACCCCGTGGGGGCGCCCTGTGCGGTGGCTTCGTCCGCCGCCGCGGCGAGTTTGCGAGCGCGCTCGAAATCGGTGGTGACCACGGCGTTGATGGGCCCGTTGATGCGCTCGATCTGTTCGATGTGGCTCTCGAGTGCTTCCCTGGCCGATAGATCGCGGCGCTTGATGGCCTCGGTCATTTCCCGCGCGCTCATGTCTTGAATCCCGTTCACGTTCCCACGTCCTTGCTTGGTGGTTGGTCGGCGTTGGGCCGAGTGTGCTGATGATCACAGTCTGGCTGGTAGAACCAAGCCTGAAAAGTCTGGACGGAAAATTCAAGAGATATGCGGGAAAACGACAATTTATTGACCAAATCCTCCATTGGTTGCCAGAGACCCGTCGACGGCGCAATCTGGAACGAAAGAGACGTGGCTCACAGTTTAGCCGGAAGCATGGCTAACGGCGGCGGCGTCAACGAGATCAAAGGAGAAGCGCCGTGCCCCATCTTCGCCCACTCATGGCAAACCCGACATCCACGGATATCTGGGCCGTGGCGAACACCCCGATTCTCTGGATTTGCGCGCTCGGTGTCTTCGCCGTGATCTTCGTGCAGACCTTCCTCTACGTCAAGGCCGCCCGCCGTGCCGCGCCGCATATCGGCATGCCGACCCGGGAGCTCAAGGAATCGTTCCGGGCGGGAGCCGTTGCCTCCATCGGACCCTCGTTGGCGGTGGTGTTGGTTGCGATCGCGCTGCTGGCGCTGTTCGGGACACCCGCGGTGTTGGTCCGCATCGGACTCATCGGCTCCGCCTCGACGGAAACGGCCTCGGCATCCCTGGCGGCCGTATCCATGGGCACGGTGCTCGGCGGACCGGAGTACACGCAGCAGGTCTTCGCCGTGGCCTTCATGGCCATGTCCCTCTCCGGCGGCATGTGGATGCTCTCAACGCTGATTCTCACCCCCGTCCTTAAGCGCGGTGGCAAGAAGCTGGCCAAGACCAACCCGGCGGTCATGGCGCTGATTCCGGCGGCTGCGCTGCTGGGCGCGTTCTCGATGCTGGCTATCGCCGAGCTTCCCAAGTCCAACGTGCATGCGGTCACGTTGCTGATTTCCGCGGCAACCATGTCGGTCTGCCTGTTCCTGGCCAAGCTGCTCAAGGCCCGGTGGCTGAAGGAATGGGCGCTTGGCTTCGCGATCATGGTCGCGATTGCGTCCGCCTACCTGATGCACACGGCCTAGCCGCCGTGCCCAACGAGCAAGAAAGCGAAAACCAATGACTACTTCTGTCGCTACCCACGCCGATGCCTCCATGGCCCGTTTTGAAACCGAAACCACGCGATACGGATCCCTGACGATGATTGCCGGACTGGTCTTCTCGCTCTTGGGCCCCGTCTACCTGGTGTTCTTCTCCGGCTTGGACATCACGGGTCCAATGGTCTGGATCGCCTTTGTTGCCGTGGCCGCCACCTTTGGGGTCTTCTGGTTCGTCGAGCCCTTGACCTATTTCCCCATCCTGGGATCGGCCGCCATGTACCAGGCCTTCATGATCGGGAACATCTCCAACAAGTTGCTCCCCGCGGCCATCGTGGCCCAGTCCAGCATCAACGCCAAGCCCGGAACCCGGCGCGGGGACCTGGCGGCAGTGATGGCCATCGGCGGTGCGGCCACCGTCCACCTGACCAGCCTGCTGGTGTTCGTGGGCCTGTTGGGGACGTGGCTGGTGTCGATGGTCCCGGTCGCGATGATCGAGGTCGCCCGCCTCTACATCCTGCCCGCGCTCATGGGAGCGGTGCTGGTGCAGGCAATCGTGAGCATGAAGCGCGTGCGGGCCACCGTCATCGCCATCGCCTTGGCGCTGCTGTTCCAGTTCATCATCGTGCCGGCCGTGCCCAAGGTCGCGCTCTTTGCGACCGCGCTCGTGGTGCTCTTTTCGATCATCCTGTCCTGGGTGTTGCGCGATCGAAAGGAAATCCATACCGCCACCGAAGTCGACTGACCCTTCCGCTTCCGCAAGAACACCATCCGTCCGCCCCGGGCAGAGATGCCCCCAGGGAAAGGCAACCCCAGCACCATGACCACACAACTTTTGGACCTCGATGGCATCGCGACCGAGTGGATGCATGAGCAGTACCTGCATCTTCACCGGAATCCGGAACTATCCATGCAGGAGTTCAACACGGCCGCCTACATCGAAGAACGGCTCGGGGAACTGGGCATCGAGAACTTCCGCTGCGGCGGCACGGGCGTGGTGGGCATCCTGCGCAACGGCCCGGGCAAGACCGTCGCCTTCAGGGCGGACACCGACGGGCTGCCGATCAAGGAAGACACCGGAGTCGACTACGCCTCGAGAACGACCTCGCACCTGCTCGACGGCACCGAGGTCCCGGTCATGCACGGATGCGGCCACGACACCCACGTGGCAGTGCTGCTGGCCGCGGCGCGATTCCTCGCGGAGAACAAGCCGGCGTGGCACGGGACCCTGGTGCTGGTGTTCCAGCCCGGGGAGGAAACCGGTGCCGGGGCCAAGGCCATGGTGGAGGACGGGCTCTGGGACCGGGCACCGCGGCCCGAGGTGGTGCTGGGGCAACACGTCTTCCCGTACACGGCGGGGACGGTGCACATTTCATCGGGCACGGCCATGGCGCTGGCGGACGCGCTGAAGGTGACGCTGCATGGCAAGCAGTCCCACGGTTCGCAGCCGCAGGACTCCATCGACCCGATCCTGCTCGGGGCCCACATCATTGCCCGGCTGCAGGGCATCGTCTCCCGGGAGCTCGCGCCAACGACCCCGGCCGTGGTCACCGCCGGGACGTTCCATGCCGGGCTCAAGGAAAACATCATCCCCGACCGGGCCGAATTTACGCTCAACGTCAGGACCCTCACCACGGAGGTGCGCGCCAAGGTGCTGGAGGCCATCACGCGGATCGTCAACGCCGAGGCGCAGGCCTCCAACGCGCCGGCGCCTCAGATCGAGCACATCTACGACTTCCCGCGCTGCTACAACGATCCCGGCCAGACCGCATCGGTCATCGAGTCGCTGCGCGCCGAGCTGGGCCAGGAGCAGGTGGTGATCGCCCCGCCGGTCATGGGCAGCGAGGACGTGGGGTGGCTCGGGGACTCCATCGACGTGCCCACGGTCTACTGGTTCTTCGGGGGATTCGGGCCGGAGGAGGAGAACCCGCCGGTCAACCACTCCCCGTATTTCCTGCCGGTCATGGAACCGACGCTGTCCGCCGGGGTCCGGGCCGCGGTGGCAGCCATCACGGGGTACCTGGCCTAGGAACAACAACGGGTGTGGGGGGG